>CACYDE010000285.1 GCA_902773045.1 uncultured Ruminococcus sp.
AAAAAAATGTCGCCTATGGCAGCTGTCAGAAGCGGTCAGACGGGCGAACGCTTCAACAGAAAAAGTATTATGAGCCTTGGAAAAAGCAAGCTTAAACCAACTTCTTTCCTTGCAATTAACGATACATTCAGCAGTCCTAAGCAGTACGGGATCATTACTGCGGTTTTCACGGTTTGCATTTTGCTTATAATGATACTTGCAAATACCGCAAATACGCTCAACAGTGACAAGCTGATTTTCTTTTTCGGCATGACTGAGAGTGATGTTTATCTCTGTGAGACAACAGGTCTTAGAGAGGTAGGCTCCGGCGCAAAGTCAATTCATGATATTACAAATGAAGTAAAAGAAAAGCTTGAGTCAAACGATATGCCGGCAAGGGTATATATGGAGTCTTTTTATAAATTCCCCGTGGAATTTAACGGAGAAAAAATGAGCGTGATGTTCCAGTATTGCGAAGATACAAAGGCAAGCGATTACACCTACAGCAAGGGAACAGCTCCGCAGTACGAAAATGAAATTGCCGTAGCCGAACCTATCGCAAAAAAACTCGGCGTCGATATTGGCGATAAGGTGAAAATGACGGTGAACGAAAAAGAGAACGATTACATCGTAACAGCTGTTTTTCAGAGTATGTGCGAGATGGGCGAGGTAGGAAGACTGAGCGAGAAAGCAGATGTTTCGGGCTGTTTTATATCCGGTTTTCTGGCTTATCAGATAGACTTTGAAGATGATCCGAGTGATGAAGTTATCAATGAAAGAATTGAAAAGATCAGAGATCTTTACGATAACCAAAACGTGTTTGACAGCGAGGGGTATGTAAAATACGCGACAGGTGCAAGCGAGGTCGTTTCGGGTATCAAAAATATGGTGTGTATCCTCACAATAATAATTATAGCTATGATCACCGTACTTATGGAGCGTTCGTTCATCACAAAGGAGAAAAGCGAAATTGCCCTGATGAAAGCGGTAGGCTTCAGAAGCAGCTCCGTTATCGCACAGCATACATTACGATTTGTATTTGTATCAATAGTTTCCGCATTGCTTGCGGCGGCATTATGCATACCGCTTACCAAACTTTCGATAGACCCGATATTCGCAATAATGGGTGCGCTCAGCGGTGTCAAATATGAAATAAATCCTTTGGAAATATTTATACTCTACCCCGTAATGATAATTTTCGTTACGATCATAAGTGCCTGCCTGACAGCACTTTACACAGGAACAATTAAAGCGTCCGATACAGCCGATATCGAATAATAAGAAGGAGAGATCAATCTATGAATACTGTACTTGATGTTAAGGATTTATGCAAGACTTACGTTATCAACAAAAGACAGAACAACGTTTTGAAGAATGTTAATTTTAAAGTGGACGAAGGCGAAATGGTAGCCGTTATGGGACCGTCGGGTTCGGGAAAGTCAACTCTCCTTTATACCGTTTCGGGTATGGATAAGATGACGGCAGGCGAGGTTTCTTTCTGCGGAAAGAATATGGCGGAGCTTAACGAGAACGAGCTTGCCAAGCTTCGTCTTAACGATATGGGATTTATTTTCCAGCAGATGTACATGATGAAGAATCTCTCTGTTTTCGATAATATTATCCTGCCTGCCGTGAAGTCCGACAAGATAAAGGAGAGCCGAAAGGAAACCGTCGAGCGTGGACGTGAGCTTATGAAAAAGCTCGGTATTGCCGAAATAGCCGACAACGACATTAACGAGGTGTCGGGAGGTCAGCTCCAAAGAGCGTGTATCTGCCGCAGTATGATAAACAAACCGAAGGTGCTTTTTGCGGACGAGCCTACGGGAGCGTTGAACCGTACCTCCTCCGAAGAGGTCATGGAGGAGATTACAAAGCTTAATGAGGAGGGTACTACCGTTATGATAGTCACGCATGACGCAAAGGTTGCGGCGAAGTGTACGAGAGTTCTGTTCATTGTTGACGGCAACATCAAAGGTGAGTATAATATTGACAGAAGTCTTTCTCTTCGTGAACGCGAACGAAATTTAAACAATTGGCTTCTGGAAATGGGTTGGTAATATGGTCGATATACTGATCGTTGAGGACAATAAAGAATTAAGCGGCTTGCTGTGTGATTTTCTCCGTGCGGAAAATTACACGGTGAGCATAGCTCA
>CACYDE010000286.1 GCA_902773045.1 uncultured Ruminococcus sp.
CACGCCCATCGGGGCTATCGCCCCGAACCCCTACTTGTGCTCTGCGCAAGTTTTTGAAGGTGAAACGGGTTTATAAATAAACTTTTTGAGAGTAATTCAAGATTACCAACAAAGTTGGTACGAAACTAACCGTAAAGAATCAACTCTCGGTCGGGTGCGGAAAGTTATGTAACAAACAAACTATCTACACGTGTTAAAAAAGCGCCGCAGTCAAATTATCAAGGGTTTTAAAAGAGAAACGAGTCTTTCAAAAAAGTTGGTACGAAACTGACCGTAAAAAATCAAGCTTCGGTCGGGTTCGGGAAGTTATGTAACAGACAAACTATCTTCACGTGTTAAAAAAAGGAGAAGTATGGAGAGATGTATTGCTGCTGTTTCAACTCCGTTGGGTTCGGGGGGAATCGGCGTTATAAGGATATCGGGCGATGATTCCGTTTTTGTCGCGGATAAGGTTTTTAGAAATGTAAACGGAAAAAAACTATGTTCAATGAAGGGGTATACTGCTGCCTACGGAAAAATATATGACGGAGATGAGGCGATAGACGAAGCTGTCGCAACCGTTTTTATCGCTCCGCACAGCTACACCGGTGAGAATGTTGTTGAACTTTCGTGTCACGGCGGTATGTATATTACAAACCGTGTTCTCAGAGCGGTTCTTAATGCAGGCGCGGTTCTCGCGGAAGCAGGAGAATTTACAAAGCGTGCGTTTTTGAACGGGAAGATAGATCTCACCGAGTCGGAAGCCGTTATGGATATTATTTCCGCAAAAGGAAAGGCGGCTGCACGCTCCGCTTTGACGATAAAAGAGGGAAGACTCAGAAAAGAAATAGATGAGGTGAAGCAGAGTCTCGTCGAAAGTGCCGCTCATCTTTCTGCGTGGGCAGATTATCCCGAAGAGGATATTCCCGAGGTCTCGGAAAGCAGTCTCCTCGAAAATATCGGTTCGGCTATTAAAAGACTGGACAAGCTTCTAAAAGGTTATGACGCCGGAAAAGTCATCAAAGAGGGCGTCGACACTCTTATCATAGGAAAGCCTAACGTCGGAAAATCAACGCTGATGAATCTGCTTTCCGGCTGTGAGAAAAGTATCGTGACGGATATCCCCGGAACTACGAGAGATATAATTCAGGAAACCGTTGTTCTCGGAAGCGTTACGCTGCTTCTTTCCGATACGGCAGGTATGAGAGACACCGAGAATCCGATCGAAAAAATAGGTGTGGAAATGGCGAAAAAAAGAGTGAAGTCCTGCGGTCTTGTGCTCGCAGTCTTTGACGCTTCACGTCCGCTTGACAAAAACGATAACGACATGCTCGAACTTCTCGGTGACGTTCCTTCCATTGCGGTGATAAACAAAAGCGATCTTGAATCGGTCGCGGATACAAAATATATCGAAAGCAAGGTTAACAAAACAGTCTATGTTTCTGCCGCCAAAGGCGAGGGAATAGATGAACTTACTCATGCGGTCGAGGTTCTTACGGGAACGGCAGAGCTTGATGAAAATTCCGTTATCCTTTCGAATGAGCGTCAGAGAGAATGCGTTGTTTCCGCGCTCTCTTCTTTGAATGACGCGGATGAAGCTCTCAAAGCCGGGTTTACGCTTGACGCGGTGACCGTTTCACTTGAAGAGGCTATTCAGTCGCTTTTGGAGCTTACGGGCGAAAGAGCAAGTGAAGTCGTTGTTCACAATGTGTTTTCAAAATTCTGTGTAGGAAAATAATTTTGGGGTGATACATTTGAGTTATTATGCAGGTAAATTTGATGTTGCAGTAATAGGCGCAGGTCACGCAGGAATCGAAGCGGCGCTCGCTTCGGCGCGCCTTGGCTGTAAGACTGTTGTTTTTACAATAAATATGGACGCGGTGGGGAACTGTCCCTGCAATCCTTCAATAGGCGGAACGGCAAAAGGTCATCTCGTTCGTGAGATCGACGCTCTCGGAGGAGAGATGGGAAAAACGGCTGACGAATGTATGCTTCAAATGAGAATGCTCAACAGGGGAAAAGGACCTGCGGTTCATTCTCTTCGCGCTCAGATCGACAGACGTAAATACAGCGACACAATGAAACACAAGCTGGAGCTTCAGAAAAATCTTGAACTTCATCAGGCTGAGATCGTAGATGTTGAAGAGGAAAAAGAGATCTGGAGAGTTACGACACGAATGGGCGCCGAATACGAAGTGAAAGCGGTTATTATCGCAACGGGAACGTATCTCGGAGGAAGGATATATATCGGAGAGGTATCCTATGAAAGCGGTCCGGACGGGATATTCCCGGCGACGTTTTTGGGCGGATCATTAAAAAAACTCGGTCTTTCTCTAAGACGTTTCAAAACCGGTACTCCGGCGAGAGTTCTGAAATCAAGCATAGATTTTTCCGATCTGGAAGAACAGGCGGGAGATGAGCCGACGATACCGTTTTCTTATGAAACAGAGGAAGAGTTAAAAAACAAAGTTTTATGTCATATAAGCTGGACGAATGAAATGACAAAGAAAATTATCCTCGATAATATTCATCGCTCTCCGCTTTACAGCGGTATGATACACGGAATAGGTCCGAGATACTGTCCGAGTCTTGAAGACAAAATCGTCAGATTCAGCGACAAAGAACGTCACCAGCTGTTCATCGAACCGTGCGGAGAAAATACGGAGGAGATGTATCTTCAGGGAATGTCGTCTTCGCTTCCCGAAGAAGTTCAGCTTAAATTCTACCACTCGATAAAGGGTCTTGAAAACGCGGTAATTATGCGTCCTGCTTACGCCATCGAATATGACTGCGTTGACCCGCTTCAAATGAACAACACTCTTGAATTTATAGATCACCCGGGACTCTACGGCGCAGGTCAGTTCAACGGTTCCTCCGGTTATGAGGAAGCTGCGGCGCAGGGACTTGTTGCCGGAGTGAATGCGGCATTGAAGATCAAAGGCGAAGAGCCTATGATCCTTGATCGTGCCGGGTCGTATATCGGAACACTCATTGACGATCTTGTCACAAAAGGCGCAAATGATCCCTACAGAATGATGACGTCAAGAAGTGAGTACAGGCTTATTTTAAGGCAGGATAATGCTGATGAAAGACTGACTCCGATCGGAAAAAGGATAGGGCTTATCTCCGATGAGAGATATAATAAATTTCTCTTGAAACAGCAGCTTAAAGAAGCGGAAATTAAAAGAATAAGAAATAAAGTTATCTCTCCCGGCGAAAAAGTTAACGAGATACTTGTTTCACGTGAAACATCTCCGATCACTACAGGGGTCAAGCTCGTTGATCTGATAAAACGTCCGCAGCTTTCTTATGAGATCCTGAAGGATATTGACGATGACAGACCTCAGCTTTCTCAAAATATTTTCGAACAGATCGAGATCGAAGTGAAATACGAGGGATACATTAAAAAGCAGCTGGCTCAGGTCGAACAGATGAGGAGAATGGAAACGAAGCTGCTGCCGAATGATATCGACTACAGAACCATCAACGGACTAAGGCTTGAAGCTCAGGAGAAGCTGAATAAAGTTCATCCGTCAAATCTCGGTCAGGCAAGCCGTATTTCCGGAGTTAGTCCTGCCGATATCAGCGTGCTCGTGATCTGGCTTTCGAGGTGAGAAAATGGAAAGACTGAAAAATTACTGCGATAATATAGGTGTAAAGCTTGATGAGCAGGCGTTGATAAGATTTGAGAAGTATATGAATGCTGTGATCGAGTGGAATCAAAAAATCAATCTTACTTCGATAACAGATGAAGAGGAATTTATAGTAAAGCATTTTTACGACAGTCTTACTTTGCTTAATGCTGTGAAAATTCCGAAAGGCGCTGCAATTATTGATGTTGGAACGGGAGCGGGTTTTCCGGGAATACCACTGAAAATTGCGCGTCCCGATATCAGGCTTACTCTGCTTGACAGTCTTAATAAAAGGCTTGTTTTTCTTCGGGGTGAGGTTCTTGATAAGCTTGACCTTGATGCGGAAACAATTCACGGAAGAGCCGAGGATTACTCAAAGAAAATTGAGTTTCGTGAAAAATATGATTTTGCGGTCAGCCGCGCGGTCGCAAATCTTTCTTCTTTGAGCGAGTATTGTATACCCTATGTGAAAGTGGGGGGGAGCTTTATTTCGATGAAAGGTCCGGAAGCCGGAGAAGAAATAAAATCCGCCGAAAATGCGGTAAAAGTTTTAGGAGGAAAGATCTGTGACGTGAAAAGCTTTACACTTCCCGATGGGAGCGGACGGAGCGTTGTGATCGTTGATAAGATAAAGAAGACTCCGGAAAAGTATCCGAGAAGAGGAGTTAAGATAAATAAGAATCCTCTTTAATATTGCTTCGGATATTTTATTGAAAATCGCTGCAATGAAATATAAAATATCTCTCAAGACTTTTCAAAGGCACCACAAGAGCAGAGCTTCACAGATTCGAAAAGGCAGCAGCGAAGCGAATTGCCGGTCAAAGAGGGAATAAGGTATATTCCTTAACAGCTCAATAAAAGGGGGGAGAAATATGGAGCATTCAATGAAGCTGTTCAAAGAACCGTTTGATATGATAAAAAACGGTCAAAAAACAATTGAACTCAGATTGTTTGATGAAAAGAGAAGACTTGTGAAGCCCCATGATATAATAACGTTTTCATGCACAGAAAATAAAAGTGATATTATAAGAGCCGAGGTAATTGATATTCATGTTTTCGGAAGCTTTAAGGAGCTTTATGAAAATCTTCCTCTTGAAAAGTGCGGTTATCATAAAGGCGAAAAAGCCGATCCCGATGATATGCTTAAATACTACACGAGAGAAAAAGAATCGGAGTATGGTGTTGTTGGTATTGAAGTTAAGGTGATCGGGTAAAAGAATGTTATAGAAAATGAAGTTAGTTGAGAGTTTGGAAAAGAATGTTTCCAAACTCTTTTTTATCAGAAAAGTTTTAATGCCCTGCGTTTGCGTTTTTAATGTGCAGAGATGTTAGTGAATTTGTCTTAATAACTCAAACTTCCCATACTCAAAATTACAATGAATGTAAGGTCTATCGTGGGTTGTCGATGTAAAGAACAGTTTTCGCTATCGAATCCGAGATAGTTCTTCGATCAAAGTTATTGTCGTCACCCATACCCCCAGACCCCCTTTCCCTCAAGGAAAAGGGGCTATCGGGATAGAGGGCTTCGCCCTCTATCCGTTGTTAAGGAGAAATTTGGGCGCGGGCGAAATGTTACATCAATAATCAAAGTTACTGCGCGTATTAGCCTGCGGCCGCTTGGCCACCGCCCCGAACCCATTCAACCGGTTACATAGAACTCTATTTAAAATTCTGAAAACACAGTTTCTATAAGGAAACGGGGATAATTATAGCAATCCAAATAAATAGACGGACAAAAGGAGACGATGCCGGTGAGTGCAGAGCAAGGCGGAGGACGAAGGCA
>CACYDE010000287.1 GCA_902773045.1 uncultured Ruminococcus sp.
GTCGCTGACGCAGCAAATCAGTGTAGAAAATAAACTGCCCTCAGCGAAATCAGACTAACTGAGATAAGCGAAAAAATAATAATAAATCATAAACAAATAAAACTTTCCCGGTACAAGAACAAAGAACCCGAAAGCCCCCTTTTCCTCGAGGGAAAGGGGGGCCATGGGTATGGGTGACGACAATAGCTTTGATCGAAGAACAAGCTTGGATTCGACAGCGAAAACTATTCTTTACATCAACAACATATGATAGACTCTGCAATCATTGTAATTCCGAGTATGGGAAGTTTGAGTAATTTATATTTCAAGACCTTTGGTCTGTCTTGTCTGTTCCCGTGTTATCTCAAAAAGATATTTTCCTTGTTCGACTTTAAAGTCTATCACCGCAATTTCGTCATATCCTACCTCGCTTACAAGACCTACCGAGTATTTTGCGATAAGGTCGGCTTTTTCGTTTTCCTCAATACCCGTATGAGCATTGACTCTCGTGAATTCCGTAATCACATCGCTGTTATTTACAAAATCGGCATACCCCTTCGTTGCGGTCTTATTGGACTTCCATTCACCCTTCACCCACGCGCCTACGCCTTCATATATCGTGATAAATATGAACGCTGCTGATACCGAGCATATCGGCATATTTGGTACCCCTGCTCTATTTGTTTATGAGATCAAGGTATTTTCCTTCTCGAAAAAATATATGGTAAATCAAGCCGAACGTCATGAAAAGGTGCTCGGCTTGAAGTGAGTTTAATTTATTGCTCGACAGTATTTTCGTAAGCGTACTCGGCAATGTTCTTTGTAACACAGTCGTTAAACATACTATCAAGGTCTGCATATCCCGTGTATGTATAGAAGCTTACCGAACCCCATGAATACTTTCCGTATGCGCTCTTGACCGTCGTGCTGTAGGGGCTTGGCATTTCAACGCCGCTGAGATTTACGGAGCAGGTGCCGTCCGGCAGGACCATGATATTCTCGAAGCGGCAGTAGGTGTAGTAAGTTTCCTCGCCCGTTTCTGCCTTTGTGTCACTGTTTGCACCTGCCTTTACTCCCGTTACACTCGAGGTGTTCTTGTAAACGCAGTAAAGTATGTTGCAGTTTGAGGTCGAAAAGCCGTCCTTCGGAGTAAGGAAATAATAGCCCAGGAACTCGGACTTTTTAAGCGAATTGCCCTCTGCCCATGTTGCCGCTGAAGCAGTGATACTGTCGTTAGACTGGCTCTTCATCTTGTCCTTCGTTTCGTCGGGAATATCGTCAAGCTTCATAGCATAGCTTGCCAAGCCTTCGACCGTGTACTCATTTTCCGTTTTGGAAAACACCTTGCCATGTTCGGCGGCGTATTCGCTCATGCCATAACTCGGTTCGGCAGTAACCGTCACTTTATCTCCGTTTGAAAGCCCGGAGCTTTTATCCGCTGTAAATGTAATATCCGACTGCTCCGACGAAATTACGACAGAACCGTTCGGTGAAATGCCGTCAAAGCTCACCTTTACACCCTCAAACGGGTCAAACTCCTCAACCTTTTCAAGCCCCTCGACCGTCACCGTAACAGGCTCGCCTACGAGGTCAAATGCGTAATCATCGGCAAGACTGTCTATTTTCGGTGTAATCGTAACGGTATCGCCGTTAGAAAGGTTTTCACTCGGCTCGATATCGTAATCAACCGTCATTTCAAGAGCGTATTCGATCTGCTCTATCTGCTCGCTCGTAACACTTTTCGCCTTGCTGTAGTAATCCTGCACATCGCTTATCCAGCCATACTCGTTTTCAATCTCACACTCGCCGTAGCCGTCGCTGCCCTTGAAATTGACCTCCATTGTCTTTGTTACGTCAAACGATCTTCTGCCGCAGGCGGTCAAAGCAGCGCTTGCTGTTATCGCCGCAAGGGCTATAGATATAATTTGCTTTTTCATTGTTCATTCCTCCCTATTCTGTTACTGTATATCCGTTGTCTGTGTATACTGCGGAGCTGCTTCCACGCTCGGTGTTTTGTCTTTCTTTTTCATAATTAGATACTTTACAAGATCGACCAGCATAAAGATCCAACCGCCGAAGGTGGGAATAAGAAGTATAAGCAGTAAAAATGCAATCCACCCTGCAAAGGGGATATAAAGAAGAACCTTTAGCTTTGCGAAAATAACGTCAATATGCGAAAATCCGGGGAGAAATCCACCCACTATGAGCGCCACAAGTATCCCCTGCAAAAAAGCTTCGTTTGCCGTTTTCGCCAAAGCGTGACTGCCGAACACAAAATGATCCACGATTACCGCTATGTAAATAATAGCGCTGATAACCAAAAATACTATTGCAACTATTCCTCTGACTTTTGTCACTTTTCTTTGCTCGATATCCATAATTGTTCCTCCAAAAATATTATTACAAGTACGTGAGATCAGTTGAAGGTATTAAACCATCATGATCAATACACAGAACTGACATAAGAAGTATAGCGCAAATAAGTTACAGCTGTCAATAGTTACAGCTAATTTTTATTTTAACTTTTACATATTTCGATGATGATATAAGATTATAATATATTTATGAAAGGTTGATTGGAATGGGACAAATCATTATCAAACTCGAGGAATACCGCAAAGCGAACAGCGTCAGCAAGTACAGCATAATCAAAAACTGCGGTGTGAGCGCCACGCAGCTCAACAGCTACTGCAACAATAAAATAACACGGGTCGATCTGCCCGTGCTTGCTCGTATATGCGATTATTTATGCTGTGAAATTTCCGATTTGCTCGAATATGTTCCGGACGAACCGGAGAAGGGATCGGAACACGACTAAAGCTTATTCTCAGATCAAAGCTTTATCGTCACCCATACCCCCTTTCTCTCGAAGGAAAGGGGGCTTCCGGGTTAGAAGGCTTCGCCCTCTAACCCATCGGGGATATCGCCCCGAATCCATTCAATTAAACCTGTTACTCAAAACTCTATTTGAAGTCCTTAAAACACAGTTTCGATAAGAATAGATAGCTAATTAATATGTGGGAAGTTTAAGTAAATAATTTATGAACTATTTTTCCGGATCGACAGTATCCTGATCGGTATCTTCGGTCTTTTCTGTTTCATCATAGGTCAAAGGCAGAACAAGTGAGATCCTCGTTCCGATATTTTCATAGCTCAGAAGCTCAAAATATCCGTTATGTTTTTCGGCGATCCATTTGGCGATCGAAAGCCCGAGTCCCGAACCGCCGTTCTGACGGTTTCTCGCCGGATCGCTTCTATAGAAACGTTCGAAGATCTTGTCGGCGTCCTCGCTCTTTATTCCTATTCCGTAATCCTGTACCTCGATCGAAAAAGAATTTTCGTCTTTTTTCTGGAGTCTGAGAATGATGTCCGTTCCCTCGGCAGAATACTTTATCGCATTGTCAACAAGTATCCTCAGACATTGTTTCAAAAGCGAAGCGTCCGCCTTTGAAGTTATGTCCGCTCTCAGATCAAGACGAAACTCATGGGTGGCGTCTATCATCACAAACTCATCGTAGATATCACAAAGCAGTTGATTGATGTTGATTTTTTCAATTCTGAGAACTGTCCTTCCGCTGTCGCCTCTCGCAAGAAACAACAGATTCTCAACAAGACGGTTCATATTTTCGGCTTCACTTTTTATTGATATTATTGATTCGTTGAGAATTTCTTTATCCTCTCTTCCCCAACGATCAAGCATATTCGCATACCCCTGAATTACCGCGATCGGAGTTCTCAGTTCATGGGCTGCGTCGGAAACAAATCGTATCTGACTTTTATAGGAATTTCTCGTTCTTTCAAGGAGGTCGTTGATGGCGTCCTCCATTCCTATAAACTCCGTTTTTCCGGTATGAATTTTCTGATCCGGCTTATTCGGTGAAAGATTGTTTATTGCGTCCTGAAGAGTGGCAAATTCCTCACTCGTCAGATCAACGTTTTTAAGAGCTTTTGTCGCTTGAGTCATTGTGTAAAGAGGTTTAAGCTTTCTGTTGATTTTTATAGGTATTATAAGGCACTGGACAAGAAAAACAATTATCTGAACCGCAGCTATCAACGATAATGTCACAAACAAAAATTCACCGTAGTGCCCCATCAAAAAGCTTCGGCTCTCCCCCGAAGCATTGTAAACTACAAGCTTAAGTCCAACAAAGAATTCGCGCAGTCCGCTGCCTTCGGAAAGAAAAGCGATCCTCCCCCATTTCGTCAAGCTTCCGTTCACCGTCATTTCGGCGTTATAAACGAATGCGCCCATCAATAAGACAATATATGCTATATCAAAAAAAAGTTTTCCGAAAAACTTTTCCGTCAGCTTTTCAAAAATGAACTGAACAGCTATCGAGCGCGGCTTCACATTCGATCGGGTTTTTTCTTTTTCGGATACTTTCTTTTTATTAGTATCTTCTTTTTCAAAATTTTTATCCTCATCGGACCAAACCTTTTTTTCGTTCCCGATTTCAATCTTCTTTGACGACATATCCCACACCTCTGACGGTCGTGATAATTTTGACGTTAAATTTCTCGTCTATTTTCTGACGAAGATATCTTACGTAAACGTCAACAACATTCGTTTCTCCGATGTAATCGTAGCCCCAGACATTTTCAAGCAGCGTATCTCTTGACATGACGATGTTTTTGTTTTTTATCAGCGCCTGCAAAAGCGAGAATTCTTTTGCGGTAAGCTCCACCGGAACTCCGTTGTAAGTAACTTTAAAACGGCTGCTGTCAAGAGTCAGACCGCTGCAATGAAGAACGGTGCTTTTGTTTTCGGAATCGGAAGAATTTTTTCTCAGCGTAACGCGAATGCGCGCAAGAAGTTCTTCGATCGCAAACGGCTTCGTGATATAATCGTCTGCTCCCATATCAAGTCCGGAAACCTTATCCATGACCGCGTCACGTGCAGTAAGCATTATTACAGGGACATCGGAGCTGCGTCTTATCCTTCTGAGGATCTCTATTCCGTTTATTCCGGGAAGCATGATATCGAGAAGAATAAGATCGTAACTACCGCTTTCCGCAAGTTCAAGTCCGCGTCTTCCGTCAAAAGCCTTTTCCACTTCGTAGCCCTCGTGCTTCAATTCAAGCTCCACGAACCTTGCAATCTTTTCTTCGTCTTCCACAATAAGTATTTTCTGCATAATTCACACCTGCTTTTTCCTTATCCATGACGTACTTCAAGATATGCCGATATTGACAGCAAGAACCGTATCACAGTCTCCTTAACTCTGTCAACGCCATATAATGTAAAATTTCAAATTCATCGGGTGCGATTTTATCAAGCAAATTCAAATGCTCGATCTCCCATTCCGCAAGCTCTCCGTCATTCAAAGAGGCTCCGACTCCGCGGCAGGCCTTCATTCTCCCGTGCCATTTTTCCTTTGTGAAGGGCACGTTTGTACGCTGCTCTTCATGTGATACGATCTCAAAATAATCGAAGAAACAATCCGGAATATCTATCGGCTTCAATGTTTCTCCGGCTCCGTTCCAACCCGGACTGTACTTTAAGACGAGTTTCTCACTCTCTCCGGCGATCTCATCTTCAAACGGCAGCCACGCCATATACAAAACAAGCAGTCTGCCGTCTTTTTTCAGAACATTATAAAGTTTCGGGGCGACAGTCTGATGGTCAAAATACCAAAAACACTGACATGCTGTGACAACATCAAAACTTTCATTCGGAAAAACAATGTCTTCCGTCGGCGAGACAATATATTTTATATCCATTCCGCTCTCTTCGGAAAGCCGGACTGCCTGAGAAATCTGATTTTCGGAAATATCCACACCCGTCCATTCCGCACCGTATCTGTAGAGATTTCTCGGCAGCACTCCCGTCCCTGTTCCGAGATCAAGAACCTTCTGCCCTTTCATGCACAATCTGCGTTCGATTATTTTTTTGTAGAATTCATCGGGATAGATATCCCTGAACCTTGCATAATCCTCCGATATTCTTCCCCAATCAAAAGCTTTTCCGTTATCTATTTTTGCGTTTACCTGCATTCCTCAATTCCTTCCTCAGAATCCTCTTTTTTTCAGTTCCTTAAGAATATCACCGTATACTTCCGTGATATCAGAAACTCCGCTGCCTTCTCGCCCCGAAAGCTTTCTTCTTCTGAGATCGACCTCATCGCAGTGAGAGATCCCGCGGTTTGAATTCGTCTTCACGATCCCCTTGAAGTCTCCCCATTTTGCCGAATCGGGAGTTAACAATCCATCGTTCTCTCCCTCACAAAGATACACGGCGGTGTATGGGATCATCATTATCATATCGCTTAAAGCATTATTCATTTTAAAAGCATAGCTTTGGTAGTAAACCCTCGGGTCGTCGGGATTTTGAATATTAAATTTTTCTGCGAAATCGGTTGAAAACGAAAGATACACATTGTATGCGTCAGGATTCTCGTCTCCGCACATTCTCAGCCACAGATCCGAACATTTTCCAACAAATCTCACAAGCGGAGTGGGAAGCTTCAAAATCTTGTCCACAGTTTTTGAACCGTGATGAGGCGTGCTGACAGTTGTAAGAGAAGCGATATATCCGCCCATTCCGAGACCCGAGATCGCGTACCTCATATCAAGTCCGCCTTTCGAATGAGCGATAACATTCAATCTTTCCGAACCTGTGGTTTCCAATATTTCGTAAATTCGCTGTCTGAGACTTCTTCCGTTTTCTTCGACAGTTCCGTTGCTGTCCTGATTTCCGTAAAAAACCTCACAGCCGTGATTTTCGAAGACTTTCGGAATACGTCCCCAATAATTGATATATTTCCCGTCACGAAAGCCCATTCCGTGAACCATAAGAATAGGATACTTCAACATTATCATTCACCACAAAATGAAACAACGTAAGCCGTCCGACAGACAGCACCCTGTCGGACAGCTCTATTCATCAACCAAACAAATCCCTTTTTATTTTCTGAACGAAAGCGTAAACCGTTTTGAAAACTCTGTTCAGCCTCGTCTGTTCAATGTTTCTTCCGCCAAACCTGTAGTTTATGTTGAAAAACATTAAAAATACCATCACCAAAAGAAGTCCGCTGAAACTTGAAAAAAGTGCAAGAAGCCAGAAAAGAAGCGGAACCATGAAAAGATCCTTTCCGTTGCGGGAAACTATGATCCCGTTGTGAATTATCTTTTCAAAAACATTTTTCACAACATTTTTTTCGCTAGACGAACCGTAGGAGCTTTTTTTCTCGTCAAATCCATTGAAACCGTTCGGATCTCTGCCGAACGAATTTGAATTATAGGTGCTGTAATGTGACGCATTGTCAGGGCTACGAGTTCCATAGATCCTTTCAACGTAGATCATCGCGTCAAGAAGATCCCAATTGTTGATCCGAAGCGCTTCTTCAGCCTGTTGAGGGGTTATTCCCGATCGGCTCACGATCTTCTCTATCATTTCCGCATTTGTCATAAAATTCACCTTCCAAGCTCACGGGGATCATAAGCCGTTTCTTTTTGTGCTGTCTCTTCCCGTGATAAAATCTTCCTTCATTTTGTCTGTTGTCTGCTTAGCTTTGTTCATCATGTTGTCAAACGGGTTGCTTTCGGGTCTATTGTCGCCGATAGAGTATTTGCAGTCACAGCAAAGGCCTACGAAAAGACCTGCCGCAACGGTCGGAAGGAACGTGACTCCGAGTATCGCAGAAACGATGAGCGGAAGCTGGAAAAGAACCTTTCCGTTTTTGCTGACAATAAAATTGCTTCTCAGACCCTTGTCGATAACGTTCTCTGCGTTTCCGCACGCACGTCCGAACATTTCGCTGACCGATGTTCCCTGATAACCGGGATTGTAATTGTAGTTTTGGCTATAGCCGGGATTCTGACCACCGGGGTTGTAATTGTAGTTTTGACTGTAGTTGGGACTCTGAGCACCGCCGTCTTTATTGAACGCTTTTCCGCTGATAACGGGCTGATTCGGATTGTAGTAACCTCCGTACTTTTCGCCCTGAAGGCTGTTCAAGGGTGATCCGGGAGTCGTTGTTCCGGGCGCAGAATTCTGCGGCGCTGAATTCTGCGGCGCTGTGTTCTGAGGAGCTGTGTTCTGAGGAGCGGGATTTACTGTCTTTCTCTGCTTGAGAAGAGTTTCCGCCTGATCCATATCCCAGTTCGTGCTGTCGAGCGCATTCTTCGCCTCTTCGAGAGTAACTTTTGCCTTGTCGCTCAGTGTTTCTACCATTTCATAACTTTTCATAATTATACCTCCTGAAATTCACGCATTGGCGTGGTCCGTATTTTTATCGATGATTGTTCGTCAGCGATAATCTTTCAGCGATTTCTTTTTCCCTGTCGCTGTGATTATATGATACTACGTAAAAATTAAAGGAAAATTTATAAAAGATTAAAATCAGATTAGAAAATGTTTAATTTTTTTAAGGGCAGTTCTAAGGCAATACCGCACAGAGATTGTTCCGAAGATGCGCAGCAGATTTTTTCGTCAGATCACACAATAATTTCACAGGCATACTGACGTATATCAAGAAATTTTGGGCAATATGACGGCTGAAGCCGTAGTGCAGATGGGCGGCGAGAGGTTTTTAGAGGCGCCCTTAAGGCAATACTATCCTGTTTTTTATATTATTACTTTCACAATATCACCATAGCTATTCAAGACTGTATTCCTACAATGAAAAATACTGAATTTATAGGCTTAAATCCGTTTTTAATATGTGGGAAGTTTAAGTTAACCTGTTATGCTATTAAAAACTCACATTATTTTTTCTTTGCCCGGCAATTCGCTATGCTCTTGCCTTTGTTCTTGGATTGGGAAAGTTGTATGTGTTTATGATCTATTATTTTTTCGCTTATCTCAGTTAGTTTGATTTCGCTGAGGGCAGTTTATTTTTCTATGCCGATTTGCTGTGTCAGCGCCCAAAGGCTCTGCCTTTGGAAACCGCCACCTTTTGAAAAAGTTGGATCGAAACTTTAACATTGTTTTTAATAGCACAACGAGTTAAGTTAAAAAAACATATCCTTTTCCTCATAGAGCATATTGTAGTTTATTTCATAGATCGAATTTTTAACATACTTAACAATTTCGTCAAGCTTTCTCATATCCTCCACGATTATCACTATCCCTTGGGTCGTGTCATGATGGATAACAAAATCATACGGCGACTTGTCGATTCTGTACTGCATCATTCCGAGACTCTCGCTCCGGCCTCCTATAAGACGGGAAAAACCTCTGATTATCCCGTCAAGTCCGTTGTTTTCCGAATCATCAAATCCATCTTCATCACATTCAACAAGTATCCAGCCTGTGTTGTAATTGATATGAGTTATTCCGTATTTCTCGTTAAAAAGCATTTTATCCCTCACTTGCCGGTTTCATTCGTTTTTTTCCTGTAATCTCCGAAACGGTCAGTTTGAAAACAGCCGTTTTCGGAACGACTTTTTCATTGAACGGAAAGTCCTCCTTGCGGTAATGCGCCATAAGGATCTTCAAAGCGTCAAACTTTTCTTCATCGGGAACAAATTCGATAGTACCTCTGCCGATAACGCTTTTATAGCTCATCGTGCAGTTTCCAATCTTATCTTCGGTGAAAAGGATACGATCGCAGTCCATCTCAAAGCATGCGTGGTTATCACGACGTATCAGATCAAGTTTTTTTCCGTTAAGCGCGCTGTGGAAATACAGCGTTACAACATCATTCTCAACGGTCATTCCGAAATTCAGAGGAACTATGTACGGATATTCTTCATCGTTAAGCGCAAGCCTGCAAACGTCACACTGTTCCATAACTTCAACTATCTCTCCGAAATCCTTTATTTCTCGGTCGCTTCTTCTCATATATTCAAACCTCACTCTTTTCCGAAACTCAGATCATCACAGTGACCGGTTCCGACCACTTCATAATTTTCTTTGGCGATAATGCTCCTGCCGTCGGAAACTCCGCTCTCCCTGCACATCGTATAATTGCATTTTCCTTCGATATCACCGATGAATCTCAACGTGGAGTAATCAAGGTGAGCTGTACAGTCTGCGGAATCAACCAGCGGCAGAACTTTATTTTTCTTTATAAAAATTACAACCTCATCGATCGGTATCTCGATGAAATAATGACCTTTCCGATAACTTTTGATCGTGTAGTCACGCTCAGAGCGGAAACTGACTCCGAGCATATCCTCGGGGACGTAAACCATTCTTCCGATAGAATTCGATTCATAGACCGGCGCGATCATTATGCTTTCGCCCACGATCAGCTGATCCTCGACCGCTTCGGCAAACCTGTCTCCCCTGTAATCAAAGGCAAGAGGCCTGAACATCATTTCGTCTTTTTCAATTGATTTTATATATTCGCTGTAAAGATAAGGAACAAGTGCATAGCGCAGTTTCAAAAGATTCCTGAATGCGTTTCTGTTTTCAAAACGATAAAATTCCTGATCTCTTGTTCCGAGAGCCGAGTGATTTCTCATCAGCGGATTAAAAATCCCGAGAGCAAGCCAGCGAAGCGCAAGCTCTTCCGTGCAGTTGTCTCCGAATCCGACCATATCCGCGCCGGTGTACAAAAATCCACACATATTGAGTGACGGGAGCATTTGGAGATTCAGTTTGATATGCGACCACCACGACTGATTGTCGCCCATCCAGATACCGCTGTAACGATGCATTCCTATGTATGAAGCACGGGAGAACATCAAAATATTTTTCTCGGGAGATATTTTCTTAAAAGCGTCTGACGCGGATCTCGTCATGTTGTATCCGTAAATATTATGCACTTTATTGTGGCAGACAATACCGCTTCCCGTGTTATGATACATCGACGAGTAATCTTTAAAGCTGTTGGAAAGTCCGAGAACAGTATCTTTCAGACCGAAGAAATCATATATCCCGATATTTTTCCCTTTATACTCAAGAACCTTGTCGATCGCTTCTTCAAGTCCTTTTTCGGAATAAAAGATCGCCGGCTCGTTCATATCGTTCCAGAATCCGTCTATTCCGCAGTCGATCAGTGTTTTATACTTCATGCCAAACCAATCGGCTGCTTTTGGATTAAGAAAGTCGGGAAAACAGACCTTTCCCGGCCAGACCGCTGCGATGAAATCATTTCCGCTTTCGTCTTTGCAGAAATAATCATTGTCTCTTCCCTCTTCATAGACGTCATAGCCGTCTTCGATCTTCACTCCGGCGTCAATAATCGGAACGAGATGAATATTCTTTTCCCTGACAAGCTTTACAAATTCCACAAAATCGGGAAAACGCTCTTCACTGACCGTAAAATCCTTGAAGGCTTCCATATAATCAATATCAAGATAAACCGCGTCGATCGAAAAATCATTGTCTCTGTAACCGTTGATAACGTTTTTCACATCATCACTTGTATAATAGCTCCATCGGCTCTGCTGAAAACCAAACGACCAGAATGGAGCAATGTAGCTTTTGCCTATAAGCTTGCGAAAATTTTTCACAACGTCCATTGGAGTTTCACCCTTGATGATATAAAAAACGTAGTCGGGCGAACCGACTGTGATATTTATTTTGTTTACGCTTGTATATCCGATGTCGAAAATGACCCTGTCGGGATAGTCCACAAAAATTCCGAAAACTTCTTTTCCGTCTATAACGATAAACGGGTGCGCTCCGTAAAGAGAACGTTTCGTTTCGGTGTGCATAGGATCATCGGAACAGTAGGTTTCATATATCCAGCCTCGTTTGTTTATTCCTCTGACTGCTTCTCCCAATCCGTATATCTTATCATTCGAAGTCATGTCATAGGCGATGTGAAGAAAATCCTCACTCACGGAAACGAACGGCGGCAAACCTTCCGAAGCAGTAATATTTTCCGCCGCAGCGTCTGTTTCAAAAGGCTTTCCGTATATATACTTGAATATTTTTTTGTCTGTCATTTTATCACGCTCCCGATGAATATTATGAATATAGGCAATACCGCACAGAGATTGTGCCGAAGATGCGCAGTAGATTTTTATCAAGAGAGTGCATGAAAACGCCGCAGGAATACTGACGTACCCCAAGGGCACTTCCTTCGGGCGTATTTCAAGGCGGTTTTGTGCACTATGACGGAAAAAGATCAAGCAGATTCGGTGCAGGGTGCCAGCAGCACACCAAGAAGTCAAGCCGCAAGGCGCAGGCTGATTGGAGTGTGCTGCAAATGCCCTTGGGGTACCGTCAGGCGGTCTTTGTGCGGTGTTGCCTATAATTATTATACGGTAAAATGACGTTTCATGCAATATTATACAAAAATTTTACAATTACGAAATCAAGGAAAAAAACCGATTGAAAATCAAGCAGTGATATGTTAAAATAGTTACCGACTTAAACTTCCCACATATTATAGCAAACCAAACAAATTTATGCCTATAAAATCAATATTTGTAACTGTAAAAATTACAGTCTTGAATAGCTATGTAATGGTGATGGCGACACCGTGAAAGTAATAATATAAAATAGTTAAAATGTATTTGTTATCACCCGATTATTCTGTTGGCATTAAGGTTGAGGGCAATTATTGGTGTGGTAAATTTAAGTTACCGATTATAAACTTGGAGTGATAAAATGGCACGATTCACTTTAAAAAAGCAATGCTGCTGTGCGCGAAGAGGTGAATTTGAAACCGTTCACGGAACCGTTCAAACGCCTGCGTTCATGAATGTTGCAACCTGCGGCGCGATAAAGGGCGCCGTTTCGGCACTTGATCTGAAAGAAATAAAATGTCAAGTTCAGCTCTGCAATACATATCATCTTCATCTCAGACCCGGCGATGAAAATGTCAAGGCTTTGGGAGGTATCCATAAATTCACCCGCTGGAACGGTCCGATTCTCACCGACAGCGGCGGTTTTCAGGTTTTCTCGCTTGCGAAGCTCAGGAATATCAAAGAAGAAGGCGTTACGTTTGCTTCGCATATAGACGGTCATAAGATCTTTATGGGACCCGAGGAAAGCATGAAGATCCAGTCAAACTTAGGCTCGACGATCGCGATGGCGTTTGACGAGTGCATTGAAAATCCCGCGGAATACGGCTACACAAAAAGCAGCTGCGAGCGAACCTACAGATGGCTTGTGCGCTGCAAAAACGAAACAGCCCGTCTCAACGCCCTTGAAGGAACTGTCAACCCCGATCAGCTTCTTTTCGGGATCAATCAGGGAAGCACCTACAAAGACCTCAGAACGGATCACATGAAGAAGATCTCGGAGCTTGATCTTCCCGGCTATGCGATAGGCGGACTCGCCGTCGGTGAAAGCACTGAGGAAATGTATGATATTATCGAAACGGTGGAGCCGTTCATGCCGAAAGACAGACCGAGATACCTTATGGGAGTCGGAACGCCCGCCAACATTCTGGAAAGCGTCAGAAGAGGGATCGATCTTTTCGACTGTGTAATGCCGTCACGGAATGCCCGTCACGCTCATGTTTTCACTTGGGAAGGCTGCCGCAATATGTTCAACGCAAAATATGCTCTTGATGAAGCTCCGATCGACCCCGAGTGCGGATGTCCGGTTTGCCGAAATTTTTCAAGGGCATATATCCGTCACCTGTTCAAAAGCGAAGAAATGCTTGCAATGCGTCTTGCGGTTCTTCATAATCTTTATTTCTACAACCATCTCACCGAAAGAATCCGGGAAGCTCTCGACAGCGACTCATTCGAAGAGTTCTACAAACATCATATAGAAGCACTGGGAAGACGTATCTGAGAAATACACAACAAATCTTTCCCGATTTCATAAAGGATAATGTTAAAAAAATCAATTGAAATCCGAGTCAAATAATGTTATAATACCTTTGTCATAAGGAACAGCGAAAGGAAGTTGAAAAATATGGATCAGAGTACAGGCGGAATGCTGCAGCTCGTTTTAACAACGGTTGCCATCGTAGTTGCCTTTTATTTCTTTTTGATCAGACCTCAGTCAAAAAAGCAAAAAGAAGAAGAAAACATGAGAAAAAATCTTGAGATCGGCGACGAGATCACAACGATCGGAGGGATCATGGGAAGAGTCGTAAGCATCAACGACGATACGGATTCCATGGTTATCGAGACAGGCGCCGACAGAACGAAGCTCAGATTTAAAAAATGGGCTATTTCTTCCGTCAACACGGAGAAAGACGAAAACAAAAAATAATTTGTTCTGTTGTTCAGGTTCATAAAATTATGCCCCCCGTTTTTTCGGGGGGCATTTGCTTGGATTTATATCATTTTCCTTTTAATCAAGGTTATAACTCAAACTTCCCACATATTATTATACTATAGCAAACCAAACAAATATCCAGACAAGTTCGACGCCCCGGTAAGCGCATAGCTGCGTTGTCGTCCTCGACATACGCCA
>CACYDE010000288.1 GCA_902773045.1 uncultured Ruminococcus sp.
GGAATACTGACGTACCCCAAGGGCACTTCCTTCGGGCGTATTTCAAGGTGTTTTTGTGTACTATGACGGAAAAAGATCAAGCAGATTTGGTGCTGGGTGCCAGCAGCACACCAAGAAGTCAAGCCGTAAGGCGCAGGCTGATTGGGATTGTGCTGCAAATGCCCTTGGGGTACCGCAAGGCGGTCTTTGTGCGGTGTTGCCTTAATTGTTTTCTGTCACTATATTGCCAAATTCCCAAATATTCCAGACCTCTCTATTCAGGTCACACCAGCTTCCTTCTTTGATGTGAATATTCACATCGTGGTTACCGGGTACAAGCCAGATATCACCTACTTCTTCCAATTCAACTCCCTCTGCAAAATAGAGATCTTCCAAATCGGGAACACTTCCAAAGGCAGAGTGTTCAACTGTCTTTAAGGTGCTTGGAAGGCTAATACTTTTCAAGGAAGTACAATCCAAAAATGCGTTTTTGTCGATTGTAGTAACACCCTCGGGAATTGTGAGCGTTTCGATCGCATCGCAATGTGAAAATGACTCCATTCCGATAGTTTCAATACCATTGCCTTCAAAAACAACTTCTTCAAGACTATGACATGCACTAAAAGCATAATTTTCCAACACGGTAACCGATGCCGGGATCGTGATTGACTTCAATGACTTTGCCATTTGAAAACAGCTATTGGAAATTACAGAAAGATTTGCAGGTAATTTAACCTCCTCTATAGTGTCTGATGAAAAAGCCATTATATCCAATTTAACATCATCATCGTCCGCAAACGAAATTGTCTTTACAGAAGAATTCTGGAAAGCAGCACAACCTATTGCTTCACAATTCTCCGGAATAATAATATCTGTTTGCTTTTTTCCTTCCTCTGTAAGAGCAGTAATGGTATTCCCGTTCCACTCAAAGGACGACGAATCGGAATTACCGCCCACTTCCGTTTTTTCTTCAACATTGCTTTGCGGGGCAGCAGAAGCAGCTGCTTCATCATTATTATTGCTTGAACAAGCACTGAAGCTGCCGATCAGCAGTGCTAACAGCAGTATGCTGCTAAACATTCGATTTTTCATGATTATACTTCCTTCCTTAAATTGTTACATTGATCTGCAATAAATTTGCAATCATCATTTAACATCATATCATATAAAAAAGAATATTGCAACTGCTATAAACCAAAACGTCTGACGAATTAAGGCAGCACCGCACAAGAGCATCTAACAGCACCCCAAAAGCACTTGCACACGATCCATGCGCGGTATTGCCTAAAATAAAATTTTCTCCCTCTAAGAAATGATACTCGAAAATCCACTGCGATATTAGACGCGGTCTGCGATTCGCCGTGATTTGCCGTTATGACCCCAACTGCGTTCATATTATTAAATCGGTTTATCTGTGGAAAATCATAGCATATTATGCTAAATATTTATATTTTAAAAAAAGGAGAGATCATTATGCTAAAAGTCATGTTCGTCTGCCACGGCAATATCTGCCGTTCACCCATGGCGGAATTCATTTTTAAATATATGACAGCCACCCTCGGAATAGAAGAAAATTTCGAGATCGAATCCTCGGCGACGAGTCGTGAAGAGATCGGAAACGACATCTACCCTCCCGCAAAAGAAATTCTCCGCAGAAAAGGGATACCGTTCACGAAGCGATCGGCACGTCAGTTCAAAATCAAGGACTACGAAAATTTCGATTATATCTTTATTATGGAACGTTACAACTTCGTGAATCTCTGCCGGATCATCAAAGACGACCCGGACGGAAAGGTTCATCTTATGACGGAATTCACCGATCTCGGAAAAGATATTGCCGATCCGTGGTACTCGGGAAATTTCGAAAAAGCTTTCTCGGAGATCTTTGAAAGCTGCAAAGGCTTTTTGAACCACCTGGGCTACGACTCGAGGAAACTAAAAACAAATTAAAGAATCGGACGCGCCGAGATTCTCCGCACGTCCGACAATTAATTATAAGCACTGCCGAAATCTTAACGGCGGTGCTTTTTTCATTCATTGGGATATCCATACAAAATGTCGCTGGCGCCTGTGATATAGTCCAAAGAAACATCGTAATACTTGGCGAGTATCATTATTCTGTCGACCGGTATTCTCGTTCGTCCGCTTTCATAATCGGAGTATGTCCTCTGACTGACATGAAGAATATCGGCGATCTGCTGCTGAGTCATATTATAGTCTTCCCTCAGGTTACGAATTCTTTCATTATATTCCATGATCTGCTATACCTCTTGATAAGACAAAAAGAAATTTATCTCATCTTATATTTTAACCTATTTTCACTGACCTATAACAAAAAGTATAATAAATTTATCAAAACCACTTGACATTTAGTGTAATAAACACTAAAATATAATTATAGCTGTAATTTTCAAATACACAGTTAATTTATTTTTTACTCCTTCAAAAATTAATGCTTTAAGAGAATATTTTCATCACATCCGAATGCCTTAAAGACGCATAAACTCGGGCTTTTTTGAGGAGTCGGGCGTCTATCCGAATTTTTTGTATAATTTAGATTTATTTTATATATTTATGAATCTTCCACAAAAAAGTAAAGGAAAAAATTTTCGTCAGTAAATGTTGACAAATATACAATAATGTAGTAAAATTTACATCAAAATATAAATCTTTACTTTAAGGGTTTATATTTTACATCGTTATCATTTGAATTTGAGAGAGGTGATAAATATGATAATATGTCCAAAATGTGGTTAGAGAAACAGTGATCGTGCGGCGAACTGTTTTCATTGTGGAAGTAATTTGCAAGGAGCTTTGGAAGATCAAGAAACGCAGCGTAGACTGAAAGAGAATTGGAGACAGCAAGAAGAAATCAAGAGACAGCAAGAAAGACAGCAAGAAGAAATCAAGAGACAGCAAGAAGAAATCACGAGAAAGCAAGTAAACCAAATCATAGCTGTCAGTAGGATCAGTACTGAAGCAGGTAAAGCTGACTTAACCGAAAAGATCAAGATCAATGATTTATACGAATATGATGTTGTCACAATCACGGATAAATCTACCGGCGCTATGGACGTTGTATCTTTACAAAATGTGTTGTCGGAACGAGGAAAGTTAGGTGGGCGATTGGTCAATTCGTTTACAAATGAAATTGGTGTAAATAGCTCCAGCATAAGTTACGCCGGGTATACATCGGGTACAAATGCCACGATAGACCAAACAATACTCATTTTTGAAAGATGCATAAAACGTGCGTCACTTTCTTCGGACGATGAGTAAATGATCTTGATTTTACAAAAAACGAGAAATCAGCTTTGCGCAAATCAGTTCACCCGATCTCTTGGGGAGCAAAAACAGTATAAGGGGTTTGCAAATGCGGCGAATCAAAACCGTTCAAAGGCTTTAATCTTTAATCAAAAGTCTTCCCGATTCCGGGAATGTACAAAACAAGGTCTGAGTGACCTAAAACACCAAACATCATTGCTGCGGAGCAAAACCGACAGCGCAATGTAATAATTTTAAAAAAAGGAGATATGTTTTTATGGATGATTCTATGTTAATTGTTTATGAGATCGGAGGAATAGTCGGAGGAATAGTCGGAGGTTTGATCTGGGGTGCAGTCTGCATCGCAATTATCAGATCGAAAGGCTATGAAGCCGCCCCTTTTTCCGGGTGGTTCTGGGTTGGATTTTTCCTCGGTATTATCGGTTTGATCGTTGCAGCCGTTAAACCCGAAAATCCAAACAAGAGCATCAGATAGTTATTATTCTGATGTATCAGATGTAACAGTAAGCAAATCATAATAATATTGCAATCTGCTATTGACAGTTAAGGCAACACCGCGAACGTCCGCCTGACGTTACCCCAAGGTCATTTGCAGCACAATCCAATCAGTTTGCGCCTTGCGGCTTGACTTTTTGGTGTGCTGCTGGTCCCCTGCACCGAATCTGCTTGATTTTTTGTCATAGTACACAAAACTCCCTTGATACGCCCATCGGCACGTGTTCTTGGGATATGTCAGCTATGCATAAGTTCCGCTTACCAATCGGTCTTCGCCGTGGGCTTGCCCTCTTGGAGTGTCACATAAGTATTCCTGTGGCTTTTTTGTGCACTCTCTTGATAGACCTCAGCTCTACACAAACCGCCCCTCAAAACGTATCGGCAGACGAAAATCAGCCGATACGTTTTTCTTTTCTTCTACGCAAAGATTTTTTTGAGAAAATTATACTAAAATAATAATTTTTTATTGCAAAATCAATGCACTTGTGATATCATTATGTTACAGACTTACGAAGAAAGGAATTTGTTTCCTTTTTGTATTTTTTCAATTCAACCGCGAAAGAAGGATAAGCTATGTTTACATTTGAAAGAAAAAGACTATTCGCCGCCGTTCTTGCCGCCGTCCTTTTTGTCACAGCTCTGGCAGGCTGTGATCCTTCCGACAACTCCTCGGGAACTGCTTCCGGAACCACCGTCTCAACCAAGATCATAGACGACAGCGCGGCAGACCCGCTCATGGGCGAAGGAAATAACGGCCCGATCAAAATGAAGGTTTGGGGACCCGATCCTTATATCCACCTTTTAAGACAGCAGTGCGACAGATTCTCGGAAACGATGGCTCCTTACGGAGACGTCCAGATCGAGGTCGTTCCTCAGGGTGAAGCCGACACAGCGACGAACGTTCTCACCGACCCCGAATCTTCCGCAGATGTCTTCGGATTTGCGTGCGACAACCTCAACCGACTCGTCAAAGCAGGACTTCTTCTTGAAGTCACCGGTGACGAACAAGCTCAGGTCGAAACGGAAAACAGCCCCTCATCCGTTGAAGCCGCAAAGATCGGCGGAAAACTTTATGCTTACCCCGAAACAGGCGACAACAGCTACTGTCTCGTTTACAACAGGGTCGTTGTTTCCGATGAGGACGCAAAAACTTTCGAGGGCGTTCTCAGAGCGTGTAAAGCCGCAAACAAAAAATTTGTCATGAGCGCCGGAAACGGATTTTACTCCTGCATGTTCCTGTTCACCGGCGGCATCACTCTCGAGGGCTTCGAGAAAGACGGAGAAACTCAGAAATTCAATGAATATGACGAAGAACGTGTTGTCAAAACTATGATGGCGTTCCGCTCGCTTCTTTTCACCTACAAGGATTATTTCGTCAGCAGCGATGTCACAAAGATCGCCGACGGCTTTAAATCCGACACGGTCGGCGCAGGGATCGACGGCTCGTGGGATTTCAAGAACATCAAAGACACCCTCGGCGGACGCGCAGGCTTTGCGACTCTCCCGACGATCAACGTTGACGGAGAGCCGACTCAGATCATCAATATGTTCGGCTATAAACTGATCGGGGTCAATTCCTGCACAAAATATCCCCACACATCAAAAGAGCTTGCAAGATATCTCGCCGGAGAAGAGTGTCAGATGGAAAGAGCCGAACAGCTCAACTGGGGTCCTTCAAACATCAATGCCGCCGAAAGCGATGTCGTTAAAAACGACGCGGCTATCTCGGCGATCCTCGCTCAGTCAAAATATTCCGTTCCTCAGACCCAGATTTCGGACACATTCTGGGCGCCCCTGAAATCCTTCGGAAACACCCTCATCGACTTTGAAGCGAACATCGACGATAACAGCTGCAGAGAACTGCTTCGTCAGACAATTTCAAGCATCCGCGACGAATAGGCTTGAGATCAAATAAAATATTTCACGTCCGGTGAAATAATTATAAACAAGCGGCTGATTTTCCCCCAGCCGCTTGTTATTATATACTTGTTATTATATACATAATATACATACACAAATAATATACTCAAACTTCCAGCATAATAATTACCCGCATTTCTTATCGAAACTGTGTTTTTAGGAATTTAAGGAAACACTGATTAAATCCCATCCTACGAACTGAGCACCCATCTTGCTTGCATCTTTTCGTCAAATTGACTTCAAAATCCTTGAAATACGTCAGTATTCCTGCAGATTTTTCAGCCAATTTGCCTAAAAATCTGACTGCGCAATATGGGCGCTCGATTTAATCAATGTTTCCTTAAACAAAATTCCGATTAACCGAATAAATGGGTTCGGGGCGATAGCCCCCTTTTCCTCGAGGGAAAGGGGCAATGTCATCAACTTAACGAGAAAACGTTTACGTTTTCTCAGTTAATAAAAAAACAAGAATAGAGTTAATGGGATATTTATTTTTAA
>CACYDE010000289.1 GCA_902773045.1 uncultured Ruminococcus sp.
GATTTGCTGCGTCAGCGACCAAAGGCTCTGCCTTTGGAAACCGCCACCTTTTGAAAAAGTTGGATCAAAACTTTAATATTGTTTTTATAGCACAACGAGTTAACTTATATCTTGTTTTCTGAAAATCAACAGGACCCGACCCGTTAAAGCTGGTTTTGATCCTTTCAACACAATTATACTATATCGCACATAAGTATGTCAAACCTTTTTCCAAAGAATAATATTCCGCTATAAACAGTGCGTCACGATATACCTTAAAAATAGTAAAAATGACTATTGCAAAATTTGCGGTATAATGTTATAATCAAATCGTTTATGATTATATTTCCGCTGTCGGCTTCGATCCCGAAAAAATCGGAGTGATTCCGGAAGATAAGTTTTCGAAGATAAGTTTTTAAAGAAAAGGAAGTGGTGGTTACTGATGGGAAGATTTTTTAAAGATATAAAGAGATTCTTTAATTACGTAGTTTACTCATCAAAAGCCGAATTGAAATCAGAAGTCGCCGACTCGTTTCTGAGCTGGCTGTGGTGGTTCCTTGATCCGCTGCTTTTTATGCTGGTTTATGCGTTCGTTGCCGTTGTCGTATTCAAGAGCAACGTTCAGTATTTCGTGGCGTTTGTATTTATAGGACTTAACACATGGACATTCTTTTCCAAGACCGTAAAATCCTGCGTAAAGCTTGTTGCGGGAAAGAAAATGATAGTCACAAAGGTCTATATTCCCAAATTTATGTTTGTTTTTGAAAAGATCGGGGTCTACGGTTTCAAAATGGTGATCTCGAATCTTCTCGTTGTTATAACCATGATAATCTACAAGGTTCCCCTCACGTGGCGCGTTTTCTGGATCATTCCGATATCTCTTGTGCTTATTATCGTTACCTTCGGAATCAGCACCATCATCATGCACTTCGGCGTTTTCGTGGAAGACCTTCTTAACGTTATCACCGTTGTTCTCCAGCTCGGATTCTATGTTTCCGGTATCTTCTATTCCATCGAGTCGATAGGCTCGGGCATCAAAGGAAAGCTTTCGGCTCCTTACGACAGCATTCTCGTAAAGCTCAATCCGATGGCGCTTGTCATCACCGATCTCAGGCGCGTCCTTCTTTACGGCGAAAATCCCCACTGGGTGATGCTGCTTGCATGGTTCGGTGTGGGTCTTATCATGTCGCTTATCGGAGTAAAAGTAATTTACAAATTTGAAAACAGCTATGTAAAGGTGATTTGATTATGTCAGATATTAGAGAGAATGCAATCACGGTGTCTGATGTAAAGATCAGATACAGGGTTTTTAAGAAAATATCGCTGCTCAAAACGATCCTTGCTCCCTACAAATACAAAAAAACGGAGCTTTTTGAGGCCGTGAAAGGCGTGAGCTTCGAAGTTCCGAAGGGTCAGATCCTCGGGATCGTCGGAAAAAACGGCAGCGGAAAGTCTACGCTTTTGAAAGCGATCGCGGGAATATTCTCCCCCGATGAGGGAACGATCGATCTTCACGGTCATTCCGTTTCTCTCCTTTCGATCGGCGTAGGCTTCCAGAACAAGCTCAGCGGAAGGGAAAATATCTATCTTTCGGGAATGCTGCTCGGATTCAACAAAGAGCAGATCGACGAAAAGCTTGACGAGATCATCGAATTCTCGGAACTCGGGGATTTTATCGACCGTCCCGTAAAAACGTATTCGAGCGGTATGTACTCAAAGCTTGCGTTTTCGATCACGGCTATTCTCGAAACGGAGATAATGCTGATCGATGAAGTTCTTTCCGTAGGAGACGCAAAATTTAAAAAGAAAAGCTATGAGAAGATGAGAAGTCTTATCACAAACACGGACAGGACCGTTGTTATCGTTTCTCACAGCTCCGAAACTCTTCAGAAGCTATGCGACACTATCCTCTGGCTTCACGACGGAGAGGTGAAGATGCAGGGAACGTGTGAAGAGGTTCTTCCGATCTACGAAGAATTTATGTCCTAAGAGGTGGATATGAAAAAATTCTTAGAGAAATTCAAAGATGTAAAACCGATAGATATTCTTCATATTTTCCTTTTTCTTTTTGCTCTTCCGATCGCATTGGTCTACAAATGCTTCAGGCGCGATCTGTGGCTTGTCTGCGACAACGGAGTCGAAGCGGCAGACAACGGATTCTGGCTGTTTAAATATGTCTGTGAAAACCACCCCGAGCAGGACTGCGTTTTTGCTGTTCACAAGACGAGCGTTGATTATGAAAAAGTGAGCAGTCTCGGAAAAACGGTTGAGTACGGCAGCTTCATGCACTGGATCCTTTATCTTACCGCGAAGGTGAATATAAGCTCCCAGAAGGGCGGAAAGCCCAACTACGCGGTTTGCTACCTTCTTGAGGTTTATGGGATACTCCATAACAACCGCGTTTTTCTGCAGCACGGCATCACAGTTCATGACGTCGAGTTTTTGCATTACGAGAATACGAAAATGAGTATGTTTGTGACAACAACATACAGAGAATGGAAATTTATCGAGGAACGCTTCGGCTACCCCGAGGGCAGCGTTAAGCTTTTGGGTTTCACGCGGTTTGATAATCTTCACAGCTTTGACACCGATCCGCGAACGATACTTATAATGCCGACATGGAGAAGCTGGCTCGGAACAAACGCTCTTTCAAAAAATCTCGAGCATGACAGGAAAAATTTTCTCGAGAGTGATTACTACAAAAACTGGAGCAGTATTATCAACAGCAAACGTCTTGAGGAGATCTGTAAGAAATATGACTGCAAAGTCCTGTTTTATCCTCACAGAGATACACAGAGGTTCATTGACTGTTTCAGTTCCGACAATCCGTATCTCACTGTTTGTGAATACGGAAAATATAACGTGCAGGAGCTTTTGATGCGTTCGTCATTCATGGTCACCGACCATTCGAGCGTTCAGCTTGATTTTGCATATATGAAAAAGCCGCTGACATATTTCCAGTTCGATAACGACAGATACTGGAAATATCATTATCAGAAAGGTTATTTTGACTATGAAAAGGACGGCTTCGGTCCTGTTTTCACCGAGCCTGACGGTCTTATGGATTATATCAGTGAGAGAGCGGCGCTCTCTTTTGAAAACGAAGAAAAGTATCTTCAAAGACATAAGGATTTCTTCACATTATACGACACCGATAATTCAAAGAGAAATTATGAGGCGATAAAAGAGAGGTGGGGCTGATGAGCGAAAACCGAAAGCCTATTGATTTTGTAATAATCTGGGTTGACGGAAACGACCCCGAATGGAGAGCCGAAAAGGATAAATACGACACAAGCGTGAAAAGCAGCGCCAACAGCGAAGTAAGATACCGCGACTGGGACAATCTCCGCTATTGGTTCCGCGGAGTCGAGAAGTTTGCGCCGTGGGTCAGCAAGATCCATTTTGTGACGTGGGGACATCTTCCAAAGTGGCTTGATACATCGAATCCCAAACTCAATATAATCAACCATAAGGATTATATTCCCGAAAAGTATCTTCCGACATTCAGCTCGCATACCATTGAACTGAACATTCACAGGATCGACGGTCTTGCCGATCAGTTCGTATATTTTAACGACGACATGTTCATCACGGCTCCCACGAAACCCGAGGACTTCTTCAGAAACGGGAAGCCGTGCGATACTTTTGCGCTTGACTGCATCTGTTTCAACAAGGACAGCGCAGGATTTTTCAATGGCGCAGACGTTACGATCATAAATGAATATTTTGAAAAAAAGGCTGCTATGAAGAAAAACTTCAAAAAGTGGTTTAACCCCGCAAACGGCTTCAAGAATATTGTGAGAACAACGCTTCTGATCCCGTGGTGGTATTTTCAGGGGTTCTACTATCAGCACACGCCGAGCTGTTTCCTGAAATCAACGTTTGAGGAGCTTTGGGAAAAGGAACCCGAGACGCTTGAAACGACCTGTTCCCACAAATTCAGAAAATCAAGCGACGTCAATCAGTGGCTCATGAAATTCTGGCAGCTTGCTTCGGGAAATTTTGAAGTCAGACGCGACAGCTTTGCCTACTGCTATCATGTGAAAGAAGAGAATTTCAAAGCGCTGATGCAGGATATTCCGTCAAAAAAGCATTGTATGCTTTGCATCAACGATACTTCCGAAACTCTTGATTTCGAAAATAAAAAAGCAAAGGTCATCGAAGCCTTTGACAAGCTTCTTCCCGAGAAAAGCGCTTTCGAAAAGTAAGAAGCTTGTTTTTTTGAATAATATAGACTATAATAAAATAGCCGATATAAAATCACTATCTACAACTTAAGAGAATATGAAGTTCGAATGCAGGAGTTCGGGGACGCAGTCCCCGATAGGTGTGGTCGAAGCCCACAGCCTAAAAGCCCCCTTTTCCTTGAGGGAAAGGGGGTATGGGTGACGACAATAGCTTTAAATGAAAAATAAGCTCGGATCGACATGGAACATCTTAAGTTGTAGACAGTGGATACAAAATATATTTAATTGTATATTTAAAATCAGATGTATTCACGTTAGATCGTAAAATTCCGGTAGCAGCGGTTTTTGTTTTTACGATCGGCTGTTGTTTTTAAAGAAAAGGAGGAGAGTTGCTTGTCTAAAAAGAAGAACAGAAAAAAAGCTTCCATTGGCGCAAGTGATACGAATGCCTCGGAAAAAGAGGAAAAAATCGAAGAGAGCGCCGAAAGCGTCGAGAAAATGATCGAAGAGGACGATCCCGAAGGCGAAAAAGAAGTCTTGGAGATCCCCGAGGAAGAAACCCAAACCGGCGAAGAAACAGAAAAAGCAGGCGACGATGACTCTGAGGGGACAGAAGAACCGAACGAGCCTGACGATGAAAATAAAGATAAAGATAAAAAGAAAGAGCCGAAGAAACAAAAAGACGAAGCGAGATCGGCGAAGAAACGCTTGACAGGGAAGAACGGAAAGGATAATAAAATATTTCTGATCCTTTCGTTTTTTGTTCCGTTTCTCATCATGGGCGTTGTTTTTGCGAGAGCGGGAGTTTATCCGTTCGGAGACCGTCAGACAATGTATTCGGACTGCAAACAGCAGTATCTTCCTTTCCTGAAGGAATTTCAAAGAAAAATCCAGAGCGGCGATTCGCTTCTCTACAGCTGGCGCAACGGTTTGGGAACAAACTTTATGTCGATGATCGGATATTATATCGCAAGTCCCTTAAACTGGCTGACGTTTTTTGTTCCCGTAAAATATGTCCGTGAAGCCATGGCTGTTTTCATGATGATAAAAATCGGCTGTTCAAGCTTGTTTATGGCGATATTCCTCAAACGTATCTACAACAGGAACGATCTTTCGCTGGTGGCTTTCGGAAGCTGCTATGCGTTCTGTGACTTCATGATGGGATATTATTGGAATATTATCTGGCTTGACAGCGTTGCGCTTCTTCCGCTTGTCGCGCTGGGAGTTTATCTCATCGTTCACGAGAAGAAGTATAAATTGTATGTGATCTCCCTTGCGGTGGCATTCCTCGCAAGCTATTACATCGGTTATATGATATGCGTTTTCGTGGTGCTTTGGTTCATTGTTCAGAGTATTATGAAAAAGTCGAAGTTGGATGTATTCTGTGAAGATATCCTTAAAATGGCGATGTATTCCGCGCTTGCGATCGCCATGACTCTTCCCGTGACAATGACGTGTCTTATCCAACTTCAGAACACAGTCGGAACAGACGACTCTTTCCCGGATAAGATCGAGATCTACAACAACTTCGCCGAAGTTGCTGCAAATCTTTTCAGTTTCCATCAGCCGACAACGATGGAAGGTCTTCCCAACATCGGAACGGGCGTCTTCTGTGTTCTTCTGATCGCGGTTTTTGTGAGAGCGAAAGAGATCTCGCTTCGCGAGAAGATCTCTTATCTTTCTCTTCTCGGGTTTATATTTGTGAGCCTTAACATCAATATCCTTGACTATATGTGGCACGGCTTCCATTTCCCGAACCTTATCCCTTATCGTTTCTCTTTCCTTTTCAGCTTTGTTCTCGTTGTGATCGCTTACAGAGCGTTTACTGTTTTTGTAGAGCTGGATAAAAAGGATATCATAGGAATGTCCGTTGTCGCAGTGATAATGATCTGCCTTTCGGTCTTCTACCTTGAAAAGAAGGCTATTATCGGCAGTTTGATCGTGGCGGCTCTCTATATCCTATTCATGGCGCTTTACGAAATGGATATGCTGGACAGAAGACTCTTGACGATCTTTGCAAGTCTTGTGATCGTTGCGGAGATGTGCGTTGAGTGCAGCGTCGGAGTGGACACGGTCGGAACAACAAAGCATGAAGGCTATCCCGATAAGGAAGAGTCTGTCGCCGAACTTGTGAAGTTTGCCGAGGACGTAAACCCCGACGACCTTTTCAGAGTCGAACAGACTTACTACTCAACGAAGAACGACGGAATGATCTACGGTTACAACGGCATCGGTCAGTTCTCTTCAACATCTTACAAGAATCTTATCACATTCACTAGCCGCTTCGGAGTAGTATCAAAGCGAAGCAGCTATCAGTATCTTCTCACGTCGCCGGTGACCTCGATGTATATGGGCGTTGAGTATGTGATCTCGAGAGACGGCTACCTTGGCGGCGAAACAACGCTTGAGAAATATAAAACATCAAGCGACGGTCAGGCGACGATGTATAAGAATAAATATTATCTCCCCGTAGGTTATATGGCTAACAGCAAGGTCAACGATGTCGAGATGGAAAACGATTCCGTTTTCGTGACCCAGAATAAGGTTTTCCGCGCAACTACCGGTCTTCAAAAGGACGTTTACGACATTCTCAAACCAACATCTTTCGACTGTGATAAAATGGAACACAGCGAAGAAAAGGGCGGCATTATTGATTACAAGCTGGTGAGCGGCGAAAAAAGCGGCGAGATCAACGTGACCTACACCGCGCCCAAAGACGGAATGATCTACGCATGGGCAAACGTGAAATCCGACAATGAACTGAGAGTTCAAAGCGAAACGATAGATCACACTTATGACATCGACGCCCAGAGATATATTTTCCCTCTCGGATATTATAAGAAGGGCGAGACGGTTACTATTCATGTTGACGCGGAGAAAGACGCGAAAAACAAGATCGTTGCCGCATATCTTGACGAGTCTATCCTTGAAGCAGGCTACAGCAAGCTTTCGGACGAGACTTTGAAGGTGACGGATTATTCCAGCACCTCGGTCAAAGGTACTATAAATGTAAAGCAGGACGGAGTTTTCCTCACGTCTATTCCATACGAAAAGGGCTGGACGCTCTTCGTTGACGGAGAACGCGTGAAAACGCGAGAGGCTATGGAGGTCTTCATCGCAGCCGACCTGACGTCGGGCGAACATGAGATCGAGTTTAAATATATGCCTCAGGGATTTATTCCCGGAGTGGTTCTCTCTTTGACCGCGCTGATAATTTTCGCAGCGATATGGCTTGATGAATCTCTGAGGAAAAAGGGCACCACGCTTTCAAAGGTGATCCTCAGAAAGTAAAAAACGATCAAAAGGAGGAAAGAGAATGGATCTTATTTCTATAGTTGTTCCGTGCTACAATGAACAGGAAGCGCTCCCCGAATTCTACAAGGAGATCCGGAAGGTTGCGAAGGCTATGGATTACGTCAGATTCGAATTTATTTTCGTTGACGATGGTTCAAAAGATAAAACGCTTTCCATGCTGAAGCTCCTTCACAAAAAAGACAGCAGAGCAAGATTCATTTCTTTTTCACGAAATTTCGGAAAGGAAGCCGGAATGCTCGCGGGACTCAAAGCGGCGAAGGGCGATTATGTCGCTATTATGGACGCCGATCTCCAGGATCCTCCCTCGCTTCTTCCCGAGATGTATGAGCTTGTGAAATCGGGAAAGTATGACTGCGCCGCAACAAGAAGAACGACGAGAAAGGGCGAGCCGCCTATCCGTTCGTTTTTTGCGAGAATGTTCTATAGGCTTATCAATAAGATGAGCGACGCCGAGATCGTTGACGGCGCCAGAGATTTCCGACTGATGAGACGAAAAATGGTCGACGCGATCCTTTCGATGGAGGAATACAACCGCTTCTCAAAAGGGATCTTCGGCTGGGTCGGCTTTAAAACAAAGTGGCTCGAATATGTCAATGTGGAAAGAGTCGCCGGAGAAACAAAGTGGTCATTCTGGAAACTGTTCAAATATTCGATCGAAGGAATACTTGCGTTTTCGACAACGCCGCTTTACATATCCTCGGTGATGGGTTTTGTCGTTTGTCTCATAACGTTTGTCCTTGCGTGCTTCTATGCGATAAAAGCGCTTGTTTTCGGCGATCCGACAGCCGGCTTTCCTACTATAATATGTATCGTTCTGTTCCTCGGAGGAATTCAGCTCATCGGGATCGGAGTTCTTGGAATGTACCTTTCAAAAACATATCTCGAAACGAAAAAACGGCCGAATTACATTGTCAGGGAAACGGAAGAGGATATGATAACAAAAGAATAATTTAATCTTCTCACACTTAAAACGACGCTTACAAAAGAGTTTATCGGTATTTGAAAGGATAAAATACCGATATCACTCTCGAATCCGGATTTATTCCTCAATCGAAGCTGAGGAACTGTTCATAAAGTCGTCACCATCACCCCCAACCCCCCTCTTCCTCAAGGATCAATGTCATCAACTTAACGAGAAAACGTTTACGTTTTCTCAGTTAATAAAAAAACAAGAATAGAGTTAATGGGATATTTATTTTTAA
>CACYDE010000290.1 GCA_902773045.1 uncultured Ruminococcus sp.
AACAACAATAGTATTGCCGTTTATATACAGCTTTCTGATCTCATTCGTTCGGTAACCGAAAATTTTTATCAGCGAAATTCCGAATGATGAACGATCTATCATAACCGCCATCATCAAGTACATCACTATACAGAAAATAATGATCGACACACTCACAAGCATTGTCACCATCGGCATCATCAGATTTACAAAAACCTCGGAGCTTTTCTCAACATCGGCTTTTGTTGTTACGGAATACAGTCTGCCTTCATCAATATCAAGCTTCTTATCGGAATAAACGACATTGAAATAATCATCGTCCTCACCGAACAGATCACGCATACTGTCAATATCCATAAATAAAGTAAATCCCGGAGAATACTTCGCAATATCCGAAACGGTAAATGTGTAATCCGTATCATCAGCCGAGTCATTCAAAGTGAGTTTATCACCTTTTTTCAAGCCATATCTTTCCGCAAGAGAGTTGTTTATTACAGCCTTGTTTTTCCCTTTTTCGGGAGCTGCTTCAAAATATTTGCTGTCCTCATTCAAACCTATCACCGAAACATCAAGTGTGTAACCGTTGCAGTCTATACTGAGCGTTTCAACATAGGCTGATTCGCCGCCACTCGGTACTGTCTTTTCCGGATATTTGTAGATATACATATATTCGTAGTGTGTATCCGCTGCATTATCCACCTTAACAGAGGTACACATAACATAACAGTTGAGTCCCATTGCAACAATAAGCATAGCAAGGAACATTCCGAGTACGATCGTGATCGCCGAGCGTGACTCTCTGAGAAGCTGACGGATCTGAAAAAGCTTAATAAAATTTTTAGTTTTCAGATTCACCTGTCTGTAGCTTGAAGCCTTCTGCTCGTTCTTAATAAGCGACAAAGCCGTTCTTGAAAGCTTTTGATTGATAACAAGAATGTTAACAATTACACATATCACAGACGGCAAAACAAGACCGTAAACAAGAAGATATGCGGGATGTGCGACTTCAAAGATAGGCAGCGAATAATATCCATAGCTGTCATACATTTGCAGCTCAGCGCCCACCGGACTGAATCCTAATACAGTACCTATTACACCTCCCACAAAAGCAACCAATACCGGGAGAGTGACATAATGCAGAAGCAAATCCCTTTTCCTTACGCCGAGAGCGTACAATGCACCGATCACGCTGCTTTCTCTCTCAATCTGATGTACGACAAAAACGGAAATAACATAAGTGAAAAGCACTAAAGCAATTACTCCCGCAATAAGTCCTACCACCTTGTTCATAACCATATCGCCTGCAGCAGCGGCAATTCTTATGTTGTCGTCCGCCGTCACAAACGAGGTAAGATTATTTATTTCAATATCAAATATTTTATCAAGCAATTCATCGGTTTTATCTTTCAATTCCGATACCCCGTCATACAACTCTGTCGAACCGTCATAAGCACTTGAGACACCATCCGTATATTCATCTATCCCCTCACAGAACTTGTTAAGAGAATCAAGCGAATTTTTCAACTCTTTCAAATCGGATGAATCCGTTGCTTTTATGAGTGAGGTCAGCTTTTCGGAATAGTTTTCTTTTGTAAGATCAAAATCCTGTCCCATTGATTTTAAAGCTTCGTTAGCCTCAGCAAGATAAGCGGAAAACAGATCATCTGCACCTTTTTTCAAATCTCCGCTGTGTTCGTCAAGCTCGGATAGACCGTCGGAAAGTTCCCGGGAACCGTCATACAGATCATCAACGCCGTCCTCAATTTCTTTCCTGTCATCAAGAACATCGGAAACAGTTTCACGAAAGTATTTGTCTTCTACCTTTTCATAATCAAAATCAAAAGATTTTATTTTTTCCTTCAACTCAGAATCGGTAGTTTCTCCTAACCTGTAAGCGTAAAGATATTCCTCCGCATTCTGTTCGGTATTATGTCTTACGTATTCATATTGTTCTTTAGTTACAAATAATAAACCAAACGAAGAACTTTCAACTGCTGTATCAGAGAATGAAGCAACAGGCATATCATAATCCGGAACTGTTCCTATTCCTACGATGGTGAAATCTATGCCGCCTGCTTTAATCGTATCTCCGCATACGATCCCGTTCGCTTCGGAGTAACGCTTCTCAAGAACGGCTTCGCCTGTGTTTTCCGCAAGTCTGCCCTCGTCAAGCTGGATCAGGTCTATCCGTTCGCGGTTCTTCATAAGCCGAAGCCTTGCGCCGCCGTCCGCTTTCAGATCGGTATAAAACATATTTTCAATAATTGTACCGTCTGAGGTAAGAGCGTTTATTTCATCTTCCGTCAACGGAAGAAAGGTAGTAAAATCGCCGTCCTCCAAACTATTGACCGACTTTTGACCTTCTGTACCGGTAATTACTGTTTCGGCAGCCCCGACCATACTCACGATGATATAAACGCCCAAAACGATCAGCAAGTTAAGAGCAAGGTATCTGCCCAAATTAGCTTTGAGATCTCTTAAAATTCGCTTTTTGAGAACACCGTTCATTACAAATCCTCCAATTCCGCGGCAGGAATTATCTTTTCGTTTTCGTACTCTCTTTTGATAAGTCCGTCCTTTAAGATAATAACCTTATGCACCATATTTTTTATGGAATTGTTATGGGTAACTATAAGCATAGTTGTGCCATACTTTTTATTTATTTTTTCCAGCAAAATCAAAATGTCACGAGATGTTTTCGAGTCAAGAGCACCGGTTGGTTCGTCGCAAAGAAGCAGCTTGGGGTTCTTTATCAACGCTCTTGCAATGGCACATCTTTGCTGCTGACCTCCCGAAAGTTGGGCAGGGAATTTGTTTTGATGTTCGGTCATTCCGAGAGTTTCAAGCAGTTCGTCCATATCAAGCGGATTTTCAGAAAGAAAGGCGCAGACCTGAATATTTTCACGAACTGTCAAATTCGGAACAAGGTTGTAAAATTGAAAGATAAAACCGAGATTATCACGGCGATAGTCCGAAAGCGCAGACGGACTCAGTCCGAAAATTTCCTGTCCGTCCACCTTGACAGAACCGGAATCCATATCGTCAAGACCGCCTATACAGTTCAGCAGAGTGGACTTTCCCGAACCGCTTGTCCCCTGTATAACGCACATCCTGCCGCGTTCCACGCCTGTTGTTACTCCCTTTAAAACCTGAATATAGCTTGAATCCTTTCCGTAACTTTTCTTAACATCTTTAACTTCGAGATACATTTTAAATCCTCCTTGGTTATTTTAAACTAACTTATATTTTAAAAAATTGTTCAATAGAAGATATATTTATGGCAATACCGCACAAAAATTGTGCCGAAGATGCGCAGTAGATTTTTTCGTCAGAGTGCATAAAATCACCGCAGGAATACCGACGTATTTCAAGGTGATTTTGTGTACTATGACGGAAAAAGATCAAGCAGATTCGGTGCAAAGTCGTTAGACGGTCTTTGTGCGGTGTTGCCCTATCTTTATTGAACAAAATCGCTTATTCATCAGTCAATATTAAGTCAAGCCAGCCCTCCACAAGGTAATTAAGGATCGGCTTTATCAGCCTTATCGCCTTTTCTTCGCTGCTTTCGTGAGTAATAAGATGAACAAAGGCATTGATATTCATATGAGAAATCCAATGAAGCATATATTTGTTGACCTTTTTCCCCGGCACTGAAGCAGCGTACATTTGAGCAAGCTGGTTATATCTTTGTTCTATCATATCAATAAAATCGTCTACTATATTTTCGTATTTTGACCCCTGTGACTTTGTAAGCAAAATCACTAACTCGTCATAATAAGAATACATAACGGGAATAAGTTCTTCGGCAAAATCATCGTGATCGCCCTCGGTATGCTCATATGTTCTGAAATCCTCGCCTTCATTCATAAAATGACCGATCAGTGTTTCTGAAATTTTCTTAATAGGTTCATCAACGATCGCTCCGAAGAGTCCGTTTTTATCCTTAAAAAAGAAGTAAACAGCCCCTGTTGTAAGTCCTGCGTCTGTACAGATCTTGCGGAGCGAAGCCTTTTCAAAGCCCTTCTCCATAAATTCCGTCTTGGCATATTCTATTAACTTTTCTTTGTTTTCGTATTTTTCCGACATATACAAACACACCCTTGATAACAGTGTTACGTAACAATGTTATCTTACAACATTTTTCTGTCATTGTCAATACTGCATTTACATTTTTATCAAATTCCATAAAAAATACCGATATTCTCAACTTTTAGTTATGAGAATATCGGTAAATTTTTTATTCTGTCAGCCTTAAGGACAGCGCTGCAGACGCTCGTCTAACGGTGCCCTCAAAGGTTATTTGCATCACAATCTCTGTGCGGTATTGACCTTACTGCATAGCCTGTCTGTCCATAAAGTCATTCATTATACTCACAAAACCATCTATATCAAACATCATCGCAAGATGTCCACCGGAAATTTCACGTTTCACTTCGGGTTCAGGCATAATTCTAACGAGAGCATCCTTGATATCGGCTGTAAAGGTTTTATCATCATCCGGCTCTGTTGGGGACGCATTTGTTTGTTATAGAATTTTTTGAGATTAAAACCGATAGAAACCAAAAATATTTCAAGTTCTACTTTGATCTGA
>CACYDE010000291.1 GCA_902773045.1 uncultured Ruminococcus sp.
CTTGTGGGACTATTTTAATAACATATAAATGAACCTGTTATGGATTATTTTAACTTAAAAAAACTATGACCGAAGAACACAAAGCTCCCGATAATCGGATAACGCCGACAATAGGGAGCTTTTAAAAATTATTTAAATACTACTGTTCTATCAATTCTAATAGGAATAATATCAAAGAGAATCCGTCAAAATTTTAATCAGGTCTTCCCCGTTCAGCGGAACCCATGCATTTTCAAGACCTTCATTTACCGCAATGTGATGAGCCATTTCTCCGATCCTGCTGTCATCGATGCCGACGTCCTTCAAATGCATTGGAATATTTATAGACTCAAAGAACTTGTAAGTAGCATCAATTGCCTGATTTGCGATTTCAAACTTATCCTGATCGGCATTGATACCAAATACATTGACACCGTATTTCACAAAACGTTCTACCGTCTTCTCGCTCAAAATATACTTCATCCATCTTGGCGTGATAATAGCAAGTCCCTCGCCGTGAGTGATGTCGTAGTAAGCTGAAAGAGCATGCTCGATTGCATGACACGGCCAGCCTGAGTAGCTGCTGCCAAGCGCATAGATCTGATTACAGCCAAATGTACAGCAGAGCATCATCTCGGCTCTTGCGGTGTAATCCTCGGGATTTTCTATGCACTTCTTTGCGTTGATCATAAGGCTTTTTAATCCTGCTTCCATAAAGCCGTCGTTAAGCAATGTGGAATCCTCGCAGAAATACTGCTCCATGATGTGATTCATAGCATCTGCACAGCCTGCCGCCGTCTGCTTTTTGGAAACCGTGAAGGTATAGGTAGGATCGAGGAAGGATACCTTCGGATAGTTGTGCGGATCGACATAGCCGATCTTATCGTTGGTTTCCGTTCTGGAGATGACTCCGCCCGGATCATACTCACTGCCCGTTGCGGCAAGGGTTATTATATCAACTATCGGAATGGCATCTGTCGCAAATGCTTTGTACGAAATAAGATCCCACGGATCGCCGTCATATTTCGCTCCGGTAGCGATAGCCTTAGAACAGTCAAGTACGCTTCCGCCGCCAACAGCAAGGATAACATCTATATCGTTTTCCTTACAGATCTTAACGCCGTCTAACACGCTCGGATCATATTTCGGGTTCGGCTGTATACCCGAAAGCTCATATATCTCATAATCTTTAAGAAGCTCCTTGACTTTATCGTAAAGACCGATCTTCTTAATGCTGCCTCCGCCATAGGTGAGAAGAACCTTTTTTCCAAACCCACTCATAACCTCCGGAAGCTTTTCTACAACACCCTTTCCGAAAATAAGTCTGGTAGGTGTTTGATAGTCAAAATTTTGCATTGATTTTCCTCCTTTTTACTGAAATTTCTTTCCTGCTTTCCACGCACCTCCGACACTTGCTCCGATTTCTCTGTAGCAAAGTGCAACGGTATCAAACATGATGGGGTGCAGCTTTTCAAGATCGACCTTTCCTCCTGTCAGCACGCTCTCATCCGCTTTCATGCCTACGATCTCGGCTGTTACCCTCGTTTCGCCGAACTCCTCCTGAAGTTCGATTACTTTGCACTCTATAGCTACGGGAAGCTGATCTATTATTGGTGCATTCACCTTGTCCGATTTTGTGACCGTAAAACCGCATTTTTCAAGCTTGTCAGGCACTTTGTTTGCAGAAACAATCCCGATGTAATCGCACGCCTCGACCTGCTCCTTTGTGGCAAAGCTTACGGTGAACTCCTTGTTTGCCTTGATGTTGTCTGTAGTTTTATGAGAAGAAAGACTCATAGAAAGCTGGTTGCCTCCTATCTGTCCTACCCAAGCTGCATTCATAGCGTCTGCGATGCCGTCTTCATCGTAGGATGCGATGATGAATACCGGATGCGGTGTGATAAATCCTTTGTCAAAGCTCTGTTTCATTTTGTATTCCTCACAATCTTAATCGTTTATCGGATAATTTTTGATAAGCCATTCCCCTACGCCCGGAGCATCGGGATCATGCTTAGTTTTACCTGTGTCAAGTGCATGGATAGCCGCCATCTCGTCATCAGTTAGCGTGAAATCGAAAATATCAAGGTTACTCTTGATACGCTCGGGATTTGTGGACTTCGGCAGAACGATCATACCATCCTGTACTTCAAAACGCAGTATGACTTGTCCAACGTTCTTATTATACTTCTCACCGATATTTTTTATCGTTTCGTTTGTAAGCAGATCTTTATTGCCCTGTCCGAGAGGTCCCCAGCACTCTACTCTAAGATCCGTTTTTGCCATAATCTCACGAATAGCTTTCTGCTGAGAAAACGGATTGCACTCTATCTGATTAACGCTCGGCATAATTTCAAACTGCGGTATAAAGCTATTCCAAATTTTTGGAGTCATATTTGAAACACCGATAGATCTGATCTTGCTCTCAGCCTTTGCTTCTTCCATAGCTTTCCACGCACCTGCTACATCGCCGTAGGGCTGATGAACGAGATAGAGATCCATGTAATCCATACCAAGTTTTTTAAGAGATCGTTCAATACCAATCTTTGCCCTCTCGTATCCGAAATGCGATACCCACAACTTTGATGTTATAAATATATCTTCACGGGAAATGTATCTTCACGGGAAATGCCGATGTCACGAACAGCTTTTCCAACCTCTTCCTCGTTATAATAAGCCGTTGCTGTGTCGATATGGCGATAGCCTGCGTCAAGAGCCTCACGTACTGCCTTGTAGGTGCTGCCGTCAGGCGGAATAAGGATTGTTCCGAAGCCTACCGCAGGGATCTTCACCCCGTCATTTAATGTAATTGTGTTGTTCATCTAAGAACCTCCTTTTATAATTCTGAGTGCCGTTTTATTTTATATAACAATTATACTATTTTATTAGTATAAAATCAATAATTTTTGTAATATAATTATTATTTACAATTTATAGTAAACGTCTTTAATAAATTCCTATTCACTGCCAATAACTTAGATTTCCAAAGGTAAATGGATTTATTAAAGTTTATTGCAGA
>CACYDE010000292.1 GCA_902773045.1 uncultured Ruminococcus sp.
AGCCTGCATACGTTTTGCAACGCCCTGTGCGTCAAGTGTTCCTCTGATGATGTGATAACGAACACCCGGGAGGTCCTTAACACGGCCGCCTCTGATCAAAACAACGCTGTGCTCCTGCAAGTTGTGGCCGATTCCCGGAATGTACGAACTAACTTCGATTCCGTTTGAAAGTCTTACTCTGGCGATCTTTCTGAGAGCTGAGTTAGGCTTCTTCGGCGTAGCTGTCTTAACAGCTGTGCAGACACCTCTCTTTTGGGGTGAAGTCTGGTCGATAGCTTTGCGCTTCTTGGAGTTCCAGCCCTTCAAAAGTGCAGGCGCCTTTGCCTTCTTCTCGGAAACTTCTCTTCCCTTGCGAACAAGTTGGTTAAAGGTTGGCATTTTCTGCATTTCTCCTTTCTTCGAAATTCGGGCGCAAATATATAAGGATACAATTTGCCCCACGGTTATTAATTTTACAGTAATTGAAATAAAAAGTCAACAAGTATTTTTATTTTAAAACTTCAAATTATATTTTCTCTCATTTCGTCAAATAAATAGAAAATGTTATAAATTTTTAGTCTATTTTACCAATCACAAGCGGCAAGGAAAATCAAGGCAATACCGCTGATCGGGTGAGATCATCCTGTCAGCCGAAACACATTCCGTCGGTGAAAAACTCCGATTTCACAAAGGAAACATCGGGAAATCTTTCGGAAAGCTTATCGGCGAGAGGTTTGATAACAACGTCCTCCGACCTGTAATGACCGAGAATGAAAACCGACATTCCGCTGTCATTCGCCGCAAGCAGTTCATGGTGCTTCATCTCACCCGTCACAAATGCGTCACAACCCTCGCTTATGGCGGAAAAGATCTCACTTCCCCCCGCGCCCGAACACATTCCGACTTTTCTTACGGTATTATTGAAGCAGGTGAATGCGATGGAATCGCAGGAAAGATTTTTCCTGATGATCTGTGCCATAGCTCTTGAAGTAAGGGGTTCTTTCGCGTCGGCAAGAAAAAGTATCTCATCGTTTTCACTGACGCGTATATTTTCAAGATCCATAGCTTTCGCAAGCTCGGTATTCACACCGAAAACCGGGGACTTGTCCAGATTTGTATGAGCACAAACCGCCGAAAGTCCGTTTTTGGCAAGATGATACACCACGCTGTCAGACATTACCCTTTTAACAGGATTAAAAATCACGGGATGGTGACTGATGATGACCTGCGCACCGAGCATTACCGCTTCATCAACAACGTCCTTTGTAATATCAAGAGACAAAACCGCCTTTTTGACCTTCTGTCCGGGATCGCCGACAAGTATCCCCACGTTGTCATAAGACTCCGCCGTATCAAAAGGCGCGAAGCTGTCTATGTAATCATGAATATCTTTAACTGTTGTCATTATCTTCATCTCCGAATCTTCTTATTATTTCTTCAATGATCTCATCGAGCTGAGACGGATCTTTTCCGTCATGTTTCATTCCATTTGATTTGTATCTGAGTTTTTTGAGGACCTGCGCCATATACTCCCGTGAAAGGGGATCGTTTTCGGGAAGCTTTCCTACATAGTTAAAGTACGCAGGAAAAAATCCCTTCTTTCCGGAATACTCGGCAAGCATTACCGTGTAATTTTTTCCGCCGTGAGCGCATGCTTTTTCTTCAATTATTTCGAAACCGTTTTCGCAAAGATATTTTCTGAGGACATGCGCCCTTGTCATAGGCTGCAGGATCAGATGCAAGTCGGGATTTTTAAGCCACGTTGTTCTGTCGATAATATTGACGATCAACTCCGCTCCCATTCCCGCCATAACGATATCATCGGCTTCACCCTCGGAAAATTCGTCAAGTCCGTCGCTGAGTCTTGTTGAAACAATATTCTCACAGCCGTATTTTCTTATATTTTCCGTTCCGTGTTCAAGCGGCATTGGGCGGATATCCGCTGCCACCGCCGATTTAATAATATTATTTTTCGCAAGCCACACCGGAAGATAGGCGTGGTCGGTTCCTATGTCTGCGAGCGCGGCGCCCTTTCTGACGAATGAGGCGCAAACCGAAAGTCTGCCATCCAAATTAAACAATTTATTCATTTTGATCTCCTAAGGTATAATAACCAAAATTTGTTTGTTTATTCCAATAAATGAGCGGCTTGTAAAAAGCCGCAAAAAGCTCTTGATTTCAAGAAAAGGAATCAGCTTCTAAAACTTCCCATACTAAAATTACAATGAATATAGATTTTATCGTGGGTTGTCGATGTAAAGAATAATTTTTGCTGTCGAATCCGAGCTTATTCTTCGATCAAAGCTATTGTCGTCACCCATACCCCCTTTCCCTCAAGGAAACGAAGCCTATCAGGATAGAGGGCTTCGCCCTATGACCGTTGTTAGGGACAAATTTTGGCGCGGGCGAAATGTTACGTCAATAATCAAAGTTGGTGCGCGTATTTGCCTGCGGCCGCTTGGTCGCCGCCCCGAACCCATTCAACCGGTTGCTCGGAACTCTGTTTAACACAGCTCCGATAAGAAAGATGGATAATTAGGGAACCACTGATTAAAGCCCCCTACAGATCATTAAACTCAATATATGACGAATTTTTTTACACATATTGAGTCACAATACCAAA
>CACYDE010000293.1 GCA_902773045.1 uncultured Ruminococcus sp.
GACGTATTTCAAGGGAGTTTTGTGTACTATGACGGAAAATATGCAAGCAGATTTGGTGCTGAGCCGTTAGGCGTACTTTGTGCGGTGTTGCCATATTACTTTCCACACTTAAAAAGTCGCTTACAAAAGAGTTTATCGGTATTTAAAAATATAAAATACCGATATCACTTTCGAATCCGGATTTATTCCTCAATCGAAGCTAAAGCCGTCACCATCCCCCCCCAACCCCCTCTTCCTCAAGGAAGAGGGGGCTAAGAGGACGGCGCGCAGGAACGCGCATGGCTTCGTCATCGCCCTCGATATACACCCATTGGCGCGTGTCCTTGGAGTAAGACAGTATGCCTTCGTCCTCTTCCTTGCCTTACACTCACCGGCATCGTCTCCTTTTTGTCCGTCTATTTATTTGGATTGCTATAGTATGTTTCGGTTTGTTATATTAAAACGTCAAAAAGGGTTTGAAGCTTTGACGCCTCAAACCCTGAAATTATTGAAGATCATTCGTCACGTCCGCTCGATACCTCAGAAACGGGTTCGGGAAATACCGCCGCAGACGAAACATTCTCCGATGAAACCTCCGACTCTTTTTCCTTTTCGGACGGCTCGGAAACGCTCGGCGTACTCTCCTCTTTCGAAACAACTTCCGACGAAGTCACCGTTTCCTCGGACTCCGTCTTTTTGGAACCTTCCGAATCTTCTTTCTCCGAAGACGAACGCTTCATCGCGCTGACCTCTTTCTGTTCGATCAGTTCCGATGTTCCGTTTCCGAAATCGAAGCTGTAGGTCTGATAGACTTCTCCGTCGATCATGACTTCGACCGTCTTCACGCCCTCGTTTATATTGCGCGTGATCGTAAATGTGAAAGTATCGTCAAAGACGAGGGAATATCTTTTCTTTTCCGTCTCCAGTTCTCCGTCGCAGTACACGGAAACCGTGAAGGGTGTTTTCATTCCGGAAAGATCGACGGTTTCCGTGATATCTATCGGAACGGGACTTCCGCTGCTGATCGTGAGCGAAACGGCAGTTCCCTTGTTGACCTTTGTTCCCTCGGTGATCCCCTGACGGGTCACGCAGCCGGTGTCGTATTCGTCGCTGTAGTCGTAGCTTATATCTCCGACTTCAAGTCCCGCCTGCTGGAGTTCGGAAGTTGCCTCGGCGAGGGTTTTCCCCGTCAATTTCGGAACCTCCGCGCTGTTTTCCGCGATATAGAGAGTAATAACCGTTCCGACCTTGACCTTGGTTCCGTTGGCAGGTTCGGTGCTGACAACGGTTCCGTCCGCAAAATCGTCGTTGTTGACAACAACGATCGTGCTTTCGAGATAAAGCGATTTAAGCGTACTGTTCGCAACGGTCTGAGTCATCTTTGAAAGGACCGGAACGGTGACCTCAGTTTCCAGACTGTTCACGGTCAGCCTGACGTGAGAATCCTTCTTCACGTGGCGTGCGCTTGCCACGGGCGACTGATTGATTATCACGTCGAGGTCGGTGTCGGGGTTATAAACGTTAACTACTTCGAAATCAAACTCGTATTCGGGATCGTTCAGGACCGAATCTATATTCTGCCCCATAAAATCGGGGATAGCAATATTGTTTTTCCTGTCGATATATCCCACCGTCATGAGGATCCCCAAAACAAGAACGGCGATCACCACCGCGGTGATGAGAGAAGCCGGGATCTTCGATTTTGTCTTTTCGGGAACAAGCGGTTCGCTTTCGAGCGGATCCTGCTGTTTCTTCGTTCTGTCGATCGTTATCACCGTCGGCTCATAGTCTCTCTGCTCCGGATCGGCGATGTCGATCGGATTTGTTCCGACGTAAGTTTTCCACTGCTGTTTTTTCTGAGCGAGCTTTTGCTTTGTGACCCTCTCGGTCGTGACTTTTTCGGGATTCTTCGGCCTTTTTTTCGAAGGATCCTTCTTGAAATCCTTAAGAGTCATGATCTGATCGAGAAGTTCCTGAGCGGTCTGAGTTCTGTCCTCTGGGCGAACCGCGAGCGCTTTTTTAAGGATATCGTCGAGCTGAGGCGGCAGTCCTTCCCGAAGCTCCGAAACGGGCGCAAGGGTATCTTCAAGAAGACGTGAATTGGCGAAATCGGGAGTCACGCCCGTGAGCATATAATACATTGTCGCCGCAACCGCGTAAACGTCCGTCCATGTATTCTGTTCAAGCTTGTTGTCATATTGTTCGATGGGAGCGTATCCCTGTTTCAGGATTATCGAAACGCTTTTCGACATCGAAAACGAATTCTGACGCGCCGCGCCGAAATCTATCAGAACGATCTTTCCTTCCTTGGTTCTGATAATGTTCTGAGGGGAAACATCACGGTGAATGATGCCTGCCTGATGGATTTTAACGAGGCTTCTCAGCACCGGCACGATAATATTCATCGTTTTTCCGAAGCCAAGGACTCTGCTCCTTTCGACCATCTGAGAAACGGTGTCGCCGCTGAGATATTCCATGACGATGTAAGCCGTTCCGTTGTCCGCAAAAACATCGTAAACATTCACAACGCCCTCGATCGAGCCGAGGTTTGCAAGTCTCTGAGCCTCCTCCTGGAAGCTTTTCAGACCGTTTTTATATCTTTCTCCGCGCTCTCCGCTGAGCGGAGTCACGGTCGTGTCGCCTTTCTGACGAGTAACGCATTCGTTCGGAAAGAATTCTTTGACCGCGACCTTTCTTTTGAGCGCCTTGTCGTAGCCTATATAGGTGATCCCGAAGCCGCCGTCGCCGAGGACTCTTCCGAGAACATATCTCTGTTTAAGGACCGAACCTGCCGGCAGACAAGTGTTGTCGTTGGTAGGACCGACGACATCGTTTCCGCAGAACGGACAGATCACGTCAAGATCTTCATCATATTCTTCCATACAGTAAAAACATCTCAAAGTCCGATCCCCCTTTTCGTAAAATAGCAAACTTGAGAAAATAAAAATTATTTTTCAAAACGAATATGCCGTACCAGTTAAGATTATATCATAAAGCAGACTTTCTTACAATAGGAAATTTGTAAATAAAAAACCTCTTTCCGACAATTTTCAAGAAATTTTCCACAATAAAAAAGGGCAGCTTAAAACAAGCCGCCCTTAAAATGTGTACTGTATAACTTTGAATTTATTTATGTTTATTTTTCTTGTAAATAATCATTAATCCCTTGAGCAAAAGCTGTTCGTCAATGATTATATCTCTTGTGCAGTGAGGTATGATCTTGTTCGCAAGACCCCCGGTCGAAACGACTGTGCATTTCTCCCCCAGAGCTTCTTCTATTCTTTGAGTCACTCCGTCGATCCCGGCGGCGGAGTAATAGATTATTCCGCTTTTCATACACTCAACCGTGTTCGCGCCGATCACCTTTTTCGGAGCTTCAAGTCCGATCTTGGGGAGCTGAGACGTCCTCATAGTCAGCGAATCAAGGGAAACTCTCAGTCCCGGGATTATCATTCCGCCGAGATAGTTTTTGTCCCTGTCGATGACGGAAACGGTCGTTGCCGTTCCCATGTCGATGATTATGAGAGGAACGGGATAGAGATTGATCCCCGCAACGGCGTCCGCGACTCTGTCTCTTCCGAGTTGGGCAGGATTGTCGAGCATGATTTTCAGCCCTGTTTTTATCCCGGGGCCGACCGTCATGACCTCCGAAGCAGTCAGCCGCTCCAGCGCAGCTTTGACCGTCTGAGTGACGCTCGGAACGACCGAGGAGATTATGCAGCCCTCTATCCTGTTTACGTCTATGCTGTTTATTTCGAGAATATTTTTAATTGATATCACATATTCCAACGCCGTATACTGCTGATTGGTGGATAGTCTTTCGATAAAAAGGACGTCGTCCCCCTCGAAACAGCCGATCACGATATTGGAATTTCCTATGTCAACCGCTAAAATCATATTTCTTTACTGCTCATTTCCGAATTTATGAAACGCCGGGATCAAGCCGTGATCTCGGCATTTTTATTTGTTTTATCTTTAGCCTTCTTCTTTTCGGGCATGATCCTCGGCATCGCTTTGATAAGAGCAAGACCGACCACCGTCACAAGAACCGCCGCCGCGATCGCTTCGGGGATCCCGGAAGCCGTCACCGTTCCCATTACGAGTCCGAAAACCGCGCTGAGAGCGACCTCTTTCGCTTCGGCGTACTGCTGAGCGAAAAGAAGATAAATGCTTCCCATGACCGTCACTGTGTTGACCATCGAGCCTAAGAAGCCTGTGAGCGCAAGTCCCACGGGAGACGGAAGCTTGATCTTCGTGAAAAGGATCCAGAGCCAGCCTGCGGCAACTCCGATCAGGATACGACAGCCGACTGCGATCCAGACAGCCTTGATTCCTCCGACAGCGCCAGAGGTGCTGAAAAACGGAGAGAAAGCGAAAGAAAGCAGAGTCGGGGCAACTGTGTTGCTGACAACGGAACAAATTCCGAAAACGCCGCCTAAAATCGCGCCTGCCAAGGGTCCGAGAAGAACCGCTCCGATGATGACCGGGATATGAACCGTTGTCGCCTTAATAATAGGAAGCTGAATCATTCCCAGCGGTGTATTCGCCAAGAGAACTACGATAGCCGCCATAAGTGCAACACTTACCATCCAACGAATGTCTTTTTGTTTACTATACATTTTTTCCTCCTTGTTATCATTCCGATATGAGATCGGATACAATACAGTACGTTGATATTATACCATAAATTTAAAAAAATGCTATAGCTTTATTGAAATTTTTCTGTTAAAATATAAAATACTGAATGAAACATAAATTTTGATCGGAGGATTTTATATAATGCTTAAAAACAAAACCGTAGTTCTCGCCGTAAGCGGAAGTATCGCCGCATATAAAATTGCAAACCTTGCGAGAATGTGTAAAAAGCTTCATGCGGACGTACATGTCCTGATGACGGAAAACGCAGTCAATTTCATTAATCCGATAACTTTCGAAAGCCTCACCGGAAATAAATGTCTCATTGATACTTTCGACAGAAATTTCAAGTACAGCGTTGAACACGTCGCGCTCGCGAAAAAAGCCGACGTTGTAATGCTTGCGCCCGCAAGTGCGAACGTTATCGGAAAGATCGCGGGCGGGATCGCCGACGATATGCTCACCACGACGATAATGGCTTGTACGTGCAAAAAAATTATCGCTCCTGCGATGAATCACAACATGTATCACAATCCCATCGTTCAGCATAATATAAAAAAGCTTGCGTTTTTCGGATATGAGATCATCTCGCCGGATCACGGAATGCTCGCAAACGGAGACACCGGAGACGGAAGAATGCCCGATGAAAATGTTCTCCTGCAATACATTCTGAGAGAATGCGCATTCGAAAAAGATATGACCGGCGAAAAAGTTCTTGTCACGGCAGGCGCAACGCGCGAACCGATAGACCCGGTTCGTTTCATCACAAACCATTCCACCGGAAAAATGGGATATGCGATCGCGGAAAACGCGGTCAGAAGAGGCGCGGAAGTAACTCTGGTCACGGGTCATGCCGAGATCGAACCTCCGGCATTTGCAAATATAGTTAAAGTGAACACCGCACGGGAAATGTATGACGCTGTGACTTCGCGCTTTGATGAAAGCACTATCGTCGTAAAAGCTGCAGCTGTCGCGGACTACCGCCCGAAAAACGTTTCGGAAAACAAGATCAAGAAATCAAACGAAGACGCAGTCATAGAGCTTGAAAGAACCGAAGATATTCTCGCCGAGCTTGGAAAAAGGAAGAAAAAGCAGTTTCTCTGCGGTTTTTCCATGGAAACGGAAAACGTCATCGAAAATGCACGCGGAAAGCTTTTAAGAAAGAATCTTGACATGATCGCAGCAAACGATTTGAAAACCGACGGCGCAGGCTTTGGATCGGACACAAATGTCGTGACGATCATCACTGAAAAGCAAACAAAGCAGCTCGAAATCATGAGCAAGCAGGACGTTGCCAAAGTGATATTCGACGAGATCATGAAGATAAAAACCGAAGGAAAAAACAATCGCTAAATCAGAATTCCGGTCAGAACCGATAACAAAAAAACTATGAGAACATTTGTCCGCAGCTTTAGGAAAAGTTGTTTGAAAAAGCAGGAGTTCGGGGTGATAGCCCCGATAGGCGTGGGCGAAGCCCACACCTACCTTTGCCCCCTCGTCCTTTAGGAAGAGGGGGGCGGGGGTGATGGCAGCAACACAAATCTCTCGA
>CACYDE010000294.1 GCA_902773045.1 uncultured Ruminococcus sp.
GGAAGTGCCCTTGGGGTACGTCAGTATTCCTGCGGCGTTTTTATGCACTCTGCCGAAAAAATCTACTGCGCATCTTCGGCACAATCTCTGTGCGGTATTGCCTTAAAGAAATTTACTCGCATTCTATTGACATAGAGAGAACAGTGTGTTATTATATCTATGAACAATTGAACTTAATGTTCATAGTTTGCAGGAAGGAGTGAAATTATGGGTAAAGCGTTCACGGAAGACGAGAGAGCTTTTGTGCAGGATAAACTTCGGCGAACCGGGTTGAAACTGTTTGCTTACAAGGGAATAAAGGGTGTTTCGATCAGAGACTTGACGAAGGCCACAGGCATTGCACAAGGAGGATTTTACACTTTTTATAAGGATAAGGACGATTTCCTTGCCGATTTGATCGAACTTAGGGTCAAAGAAAAGCTTGAGAATCTTAAATGCAGAAACCAAGAGTCGCTTTCCGACCCGGTTGGATTCTTGAGCGGTATTTTCTATTCCGAAGGGATGCATCTCAAAGAGAATAAAGCCTTTGATAACGCAGTCAGCGGTTCTCTCTCTTTTTTTTATGAAAACAAGGCGGATATTTATCAGCGCGTAAGCAAGGCTTACAGCGATTATCTTAATGAAATGGCAGAATATTGGAGAATGAACGGTTATAAAGTATCAATGGATACAGATGGGTTCTTAAATCTTATCCGTGCTGTCGGAATTATGTTTTCAAATGCTTCTCTTCTTGATGATGATTACTTTGCCAAAATATTCCGCTGTTTTTGTGAAGCGGAAACAAATATGTTCTTAAAGGTGGAGAAGAGATGAAGCGGAATAATGAAGAAAAAAAGCAAGCGAAATATACGACTCTGACAACGGCTGCGATATATCCTCTCTTATGGAAAATTGCAGTACCTTCCATGATCGGTATGCTGGTTTCCTCTGTATACAGTATGACAGATACATTTTTTGTAAGTAAACTTGACCGCACTGATCTGACGGCAGCCGTTGGTGTTGTTTTTTCGTTTATATCTGTCATCCAGGCAATTGGCTTCTGGTTCGGGTATGGATCCGGCAATTACATTTCACGTCAGATCGGAAAGAAAGACTTTCGCGAAGCTGCGAATATGGCTTCCATTGGTTTTACTGTGGCATCTATTTCAGGGATAGTTGTTATGATTTTAGGGTTGACTTTTATCAAACCGCTTGCAACGGTACTTGGTGCAAACACAAGTGAAGCTTTATCGGATGCGGTCACTCAGTATCTGAGAATCACGCTTATCACAGTACCTATGATGTTGATCTCAAACCTCCTTTATAATCAGCTTCGTCTGCAGGGCAGTGCGAGTGACAGTATGGTTGGGCTCTTGGTTGGAATGCTGCTCAATATGCTGCTTGATCCGCTTTTTATACTGAAATTTCAGATGGGTGTTGATGGTGCAGCCATAGCGAGCCTGATAGGCCAATCAAGCGGTGCAGTCCTTTTGTTCGTAAGTACAAGAAAAAACGGAAATGTTCCGGTTTATCCTTTTAAGGTGAAGCCCGATTTTGTTCACATGAAGGAAATACTGGCAGGCGGAGCACCGAACTTCTGCCGTCAGGGAATCAGCAGCATTTCAGGTGTTATAATGAACCATGCAGCAGGAGGGTTTGGAGAACCTGTTATTGCCGGGATGACGATCGCGCTTCGGATCATGCAAATGGGTTATGCACTTGTTATCGGCTTCGGACAAGGGTTTCAGCCGATCTGCGCAGTCAATTACGGTGCGGAAAAATACGGAAGAATAAAAAAAGCGTTTCTGTATGCTCTTGGCACTTCAACTATTTTTCTTATATCTGCCTCCGCGTTGTTTTTGAACTGCGGTCAAGGCTTGATCCTTCATTTCTCAACGGATACGCAGGTCGTTCAGGCAGCGAAAGATTTTTTGGACGCATTCAGCTTCATACTTCCGTTTATGGGCTACTATATCCTGATCGGAATGTTGATGCAGAATATAGGGAGATTTGGCCGGGCTACCCTTATCACAACCATGGAAAACGGTATTTTCCTGATTCCATTGTCATTCGTTTGTCCTCTGCTTTTTGGGTATACCGGTCTGGTGTGGTGCAAGAGTATAGCAAGCGTATGCTCACTTATTTTTTCAATGCTGATCGGAATCAAGGCTTGGAAAAAATATCTTCGTAAAGAATAAGGAGACGATTGTATGTCAAAGTATATTTATCCATTAAATGAAATCCGAAAGACAGATGTTTCCTCGGCGGGCGGCAAAGGTGCAAACCTGGGAGAAATGGTTTATGCCGGGATCCCTGTTCCGACGGGTGCCGTTCTGAGTTCTGCCGCCTATGACTTATTTATAGAAAATAACCGTATTGACGTAAATCAAATTCTTGGCAGTACTTCATCAGAAAAGGACGTCTCGGAAAAAATCAGAAGTATGATTCTTGCCTCTGAAATGCCGGATGAGATTATCGCCGAGGTAAGTGCTTTTTATCATTCGTTGGGAGAAAATACTCGTGTCGCAGTCAGAAGTTCGGCAACCGCCGAGGATCTGGAGGATGCAAGTTTTGCCGGGCAGCAGGAAGCATATCTAAATGTAAGATCGGAAAGCGAGCTTCTGCTAAAAATCAAGCAGTGCTACGCCTCACTTTGGGGAGTAAGAGCGATCCATTATCGCCGTCAGTCCGGCTATGAGAATGAGAAAGTTTCGCTTGCCGTAGTTATTCAACAGATGGTGGAAAGCGACTCCGCCGGGGTAATTTTCACAAAAAATCCTTCCGGGAACACGGAGGATATACTCATAAACGCATCTTACGGACTCGGCGAGGCAGTCGTATCCGGTCTTGTCAGCCCTGATGAGTACGTTTGCGACAGGAGCGGAAAGATAAAAAGTGCTATCATCGGCACAAAAGAAAGAAAGATAGTCTACGCAGAGACTGGTACTGTTACAGTCCCAGTCGATGAAAAGAACAGGCAGGCGCGTGCCCTTGATAATGATGCCGTGCGGATCCTTGTATCCGAAGCATTGCATATTCAGGAGCACTACGGTCAGCCGATGGATATCGAGTGGGCAATAGCAGACGGAAGGATCTATATCTTACAAGCAAGAGCTATTACAACCCTTGCACAAGGCGAGCTGATCAAATTTACAGATGAAGATTTTGCCGGACTGCCTGCAGCGAAACCTGTAACCGGAAAAATGCGGGAAAACATTCTGTTTAATCTCGAAAAACTCCCGATGCCGTATTTTCCTCTTGATCAGGACTTTGCCTATTTGATCGGCAAGCAGAAGGAAATACTTTTCGGGGAGTTTGGAATTGTGATGTCACCGGAAACGCAGATGAACGAGGACGGGATATCCTCTTTCACTCTTGGCGGCAAGATGCACCTGAACGGAAAAATCCTTCATCTTCCCGGTTTGATCAAACAGATGAAGGATCACGCCGGAAACGTTGACAAATCGAGCAAGGAACTCACCGCTTGTTCTATGATTTATGAATCGGAATGCGGAAAAGAAGCAGCTGATTTACCCGAAATATCCGAGAGCCTTGCCGAACTGAGGAAGCTTATTGCACGAACTGCGTATGCTCGCTTCCGCTATGCAATTTTTCCACAGGTGCTTGAAAACAGAAGTCTTAACAAGACTCTTTCAAAAATTGATCCAAGTCTCAATTCTTTTGACTTGATGGAGGGGCTTTCCTATGTAACTGCGGATATCAACAGAGCGCTTGCGATCCTTGCTGCCGAAATTCGAAGATCTCCCGATGTTATGCGTGATATAGCGTTGCTCTCTTATAAAGAATTAACCGTCAAATATCCGGATATTTCTCAAAAATTTTCTGAATTTATGGAACAGTACGGTAATCGTTCGGATTATAACTGCTACTGTTTTACATCGAAATCGTGGAACGAAGAACCTGAAAGGTTTCTGCATTCGCTTAGAATTATTCTGCGCTCAGACGAAAATGCCACTCTTTCCATGGAAGAGAGCATGAACAAATTTAATTTTATGATGGCTCGCGCAAAGCAAATACTCGGGAAGAAAGAATACATGAAATATAAATCGAAAGTGGAAGCTGTCAGACATTATCATTACATTAGAGAGGCAACACAGTACTTGTGGGAATCCGAATTTGCCCTGTGCAGAAGACTTCTTCGTAAAGCATCAGAATTGCTTCACACAGACTATAATGATCTTCTGTATCTTTTTGCCGATGAGCTTCTCGTTGTACTGAATACGGGCACTCTTGATGAAAAGTCCGGTTTATTGATCCAAAAAAGAAAGAGTAAGCGTCCTTTGGCAGAGGCCTATTGGACGAAAAGCATCAGCACCATGCTTGAAACAGCAACCTCCGAGATCACGGGTGTTTGCGGATCAGGTGGAAACGCAACCGGAAAAGCCTGCATCATAAACAGTCCGGAGGAATTTGATAAACTGTCGGAAGGTGATATACTTATTTGCCCACACACCGACCCGGAATGGACTCCGCTTTTTACCTTGGCAGCGGGCGTTGTTGTAGATACGGGTGGTACACTATCTCATGCGGCGATTGTAGCAAGAGAATACAAAATACCTGCTGTATTGGCAACCGGAACTGCTACGCAAAAGATAAAGGACGGTGACATGGTGATGGTCAACGGTGACACCGGAAAAGTGGTTATAGTTTAGTTCACGACTGAGAAGCACTCTGCTGAAAAAGGCAAAGTGCTTCTTTGTCTTGTCTATGGAAAGGTTACCTTTTGAACCTATCAAAAAAATCAATAGCCGTAACGTAAGATCAAACTCATTATTTCAACCCAAATCGTTGACTTTTGCTTTTTTAGAGTGATGTATAACAGCTTTATGCATATGATAGCCGACTGTGAGAATGGATTTGTCGATATGATTCTCACAACGTCTCTGTCAAGATTTGCAAGGAATTCACTGCAAAAAGCAGTTAGAATCTTACGGAAATGCTAATCGGAAATACTGCTCACGGGAGTGTTATATGGCGGGGAGGTTTGGTGAGAAATAAACTTATGACAGCTGTTGATATTACTGTATGGTTTATGGTAAAATTATATCAAATAAATTCGGAAGAGAGAAAATATGACTTTATCAGAATTAAACAACGACTTTTATTTTCACGACA
>CACYDE010000295.1 GCA_902773045.1 uncultured Ruminococcus sp.
ACCGGCATCGTCTCCTTTTGTCCGTCTATTTATTTGGATTGCTATAATTACTCATCTTTCCTTATCGAAACTGTGTTTTTAGGAATTTAAACATAGTTCCATGTAACCGATTGAATGGGTTCGGGGCGATAGCCCCCTTTTTCTTGAGGGAAAGGGGCAATGTCATCAACTTAAGGAAATGCTTGCATTTCCTTAAAAAATAAATATCCCATTAACTCTATTATTGTTTTTTTATTAACTGAGAAAACGTAAACGTTTTCTCGTTAAGTTGATGACAATGGGGTATAGGTGACGAAAATAGCGTTGACCGAAGAACAATCTCGGATTCGACAGCGAAAACTATTCTTTACATCGACAACCCACGATAGACTCTACATTCATTGTAATTTTATGTATGGGAAGTTTGAGTTCCAAACGTTTGGTTCTATCTTACTGCATCGACGTTATCCATACCCCAAACCCCTGCATTCGAACTTCATATTTTTTAGTGGCGGATAGCGGACTGTAATAATAAAAAATCATTATATAAACATTATAAATAAAAAAGAAAGGTTTGTCAATTTTATTTTTATCAATTTTTAGAGTAACAGGATCATATTCAAATTTTTCCGTCGGATTTTTGAGCAGACTTGTATAGTGCCGGCAGCGCCAAAAGCATTCCGGGAAAACAAATACAGAAGCCGCTGTTATTTGGACTGATATAAGCAATAATAAAAAATCCCGCGGACAGAACATTTCAACACTGTTCTGTCCGCGGAAAAATTTAAACTGTCAGTAAATCACATCACGAATTTTTATTTTACAGATCCGATCATATATGCATGAGGTTGAAAACTTCCTCGATATCGTCTGCGCCGATCTTTACGGGCTTACAAAGATGCTCCCTGAGGAAGACATTATATCCTCCCTCTTTTGCTTTCTTCGCGAACTCCGCGACAAGCGTTTTCTGATCCATCCCGTCACTCATATTGTAAGTTTCGTCATCGTTGAATTTTAAAATTCCTGCAGAACCGTTCTCCGCAAGAAAAATAGACTCCTCGATATTTGTTTCATCGCCCTTGCTGATTGAGATCTGATATTTTGATTTCAGCATGGTATAAGTAAGGTTTGTGAACTGATAACTTTCAAGGATCCCCATCTCATTGAATTTCCCCCTGCATCCGTCAACGACCCTGCTGAACATAAAACTCGGCTTATGTTTAAAAACATTTTCAACGCCCTGCGGCAATATCGTTGAAAGACCCAAAAAAGGAACCTTTCCGTTGTTCATCATTACAGCGATACCTATAATATCTTCCGGAGTAAAATTCATTTCCACAAGCATCCACCTCTTCAATATCTTGCTAATTTCTTTAACATTTTCACTAAACTAAATTATGATCCCCAAGTTTCGAATCCCATTTTCACTTGGAATTCAGATTCTTAGAAACATTTTACCACATAGAAAAAAATATTTCTACTATATTTTGTAATTTTAAATATTTTGTTTACATTTACACAATATATTCATGAAATAAAATCTTCTTTTTGTGTAGTATAATGATTTATTTTATATTTCAGAAGCGGACATTTTTCCAATGAAATTTTGTATCGGATAACGTGCTTGGATACATTTTTCAAAAATCAATTTTCCTGCGAAAGTTTATCAAGATTTTCAACAGTGCCTATAAATACAGGAATATTATTTCTGTAATCATAAATGGCAAAAATAAACGGACGATCGAGAATGACCTCATAAACTTCGGGTTCTGCCGCGATTGCGTTATCCTCTGTAGTTATAGCCGTAACGGCGGCGGCTCTTGTTCCTTTTTCGTCAACCTCCACATGCGCTTTCTGAACGACCTTATCCACACATATATTGCCTTTATCCGAAACAGCCATTTCAGAAAAATCGGCATTTCCGGCAGAGAACGCGCTATGCATTCCCATATCCGAAAGAGTTTGATTCAGATTAACGTATGTATCAAACGAAAACTTAGGTAAAGACGCATGAACGTCACCCGATACGGAACTGTTATACAACTTTTCAAAAGTATCATAACTCAGCTTTTCGTCGATATACTCGTCAATACCAACATCTTCATTCGGAAGTATCGCCATGAAGAAATAACCATACTCCTCACTCGGAACATAGCTCTTTATAAAGCCCGTAGAAAAATCATCGCTTATATATCGTCCTTCCGTGGAATTCATAAAGTCTGCTTTCGATGAAGAACCGTCAATGTTCGTAAACGTTCCATCGGAAACATCGCTTTCCTCATACGGCTCCATCCAGCTTCCTTCGAAAGCCACCGCATTCAGAAGTATGGAAACCGTGTCTTCCGTCAAACTGTCGCTTGTCAATATTGACGGGATCATCTGATGGGTTTTATCTGCGACCCATTCGTTTATTTTTTTAACGGTATTTTCGGAAACGGGTTCGTTGAACATCTCGGCATGATAATATTCATCTATCGTCTTGGGATAGTTTTCGTTGAGATGTATATCGTCGCGTTTCATCAGCCAAAAAGAGTTTGCCATTGAAAGCACGGCGTCATCGTTGTCGAGATTATCCATGTATCCCTTTATGTAAGCATTAAGCTCCTCTCTTTCCGGGATCTGCTCATCGGAAGCGTTATCCACGCTCAGAATAGTTCTGATCTCGCTGTCGGTCACACCTTTTGCGCCGTTTGAAAGCATCGCCAGCGCGGTATATGCCGACAGAGGCGAAACGATCACATTGTCTTTCCGATCCTGCTTTACAGTCTTTCTGCTGCCTTTGAAAAACTTGCTTGAAAAACAGTCGATACCGTTTGTCAGTTTTTCGGTCTGTTCATCGGAAAGAGTGATCGTGCTGACACTTCCCTCACTCTTCGGGATTTCGGAAGCTTCGTTCGTCTCTTCCGACTGAACGGAAGATGTTTCCGGGTCCGAGTATGCAGCGCTTCCCGTTTCTGCGGAAGAACATCCGCTCACGGAAACGATCGCTGTCAGCAAAGCTGCGGCGCAAAACGCTTTTATCACACTTTTTTTCATATTGATTATCCTTTCATCGTTTGTTTAATCTTCTGTCCGATCGCAAAATCAAGGAACAGATACTCTGGATTTTACAATCTCCTCATTAAGGGCAGCGCAGCACTCCGACGGCGCATCTTGGAAACGATCTCCGTTGGTGCTGCCTTAGGAACTGTTCATCAATTCTCCGTCATGACCGTTCCTATAAAAATCGGTATTTTTTCTTCAAGGTCATATATTGTAAAGAGAAAAGGTCTGTCAAGCACCACTGTATACGTTTTCCTCGGGTCGTATGCGCTCGTGACAAATCTTGTTATCACCGATGTTGCTGCGGCGGCCTTCGTTCCCTTTTCATCGACCTCGATGTAAGTTTTATGAACGACCTCGTTGACAAAAAAATTCGAATCGGTCATTTTTTCGAAGTTTGCCTGCAAAGGATCAAAGGCTTTTCTTATCCCTATTTTGTAAAGATCGTCTTTTAATTCATACGAACAGTCGAATTTAAACTTCGGAAGATACGCATTGACCTTGCTGTTTTCCGCATTATTCAGCGCATTCGAAAACGTCTCCGAACCGAAATATGTTTTTATATATTCGTCTATCCCTATATCTTCATTGGGGAGAAGAGCAGCGAAGGCGTATCTCGGCTTGTCGTATTGTACGTTTGATGACGATCTCGAGGCGTCGGCGCCGCCCGGATCCTCGTCAGATTTTTTTCCTTTGTAAAACTTCACAAATCCGACCGCATGACCGTCGTTAAGGTAGTTTGCCTCCTGCGAACGCATAAACTTGACAGTCGACTTCGAGCCGTCGTAGTTATTAAACTCCCTTTCACTGACTGCGTCTGACGGATATTCCTTTTCCCATTTCCCGTTAAATGCCACCGCATTCAGAAGAACAGCCGTCATATCTTTGTTTACGCTGCTGCCGTCAATAATTTTAGGAATCATATTTGAGGTTTTCCCGGAAGTCCATGCGTTGATCTTGTCAACAGTTCGGTTGTTAAGCGGTTCGCTGAAAAGCTCAGCTTTGTAATAATTTCCGCATATTTCAAAGTAATTCTCTTTAAATCTCACTTCACCATTCCTGATCGCCCAGATCGAATCCGACATCATCATTGAAGGTTCGACTCCTTCGTCATAAAGCCCGGAAAGGTATTCATCAAAATATGAGTTTATCGCCGACAGCGAAACAGGTTTATATTCTCCATAACATGCCACACCGCCGTTGACATACGGATCGAAATAACCGCTGAGAACATCTGTGATCTCTTTTTCCGTTTCTCCGCCCGCACCGTTGTCCAGCATCGAAAGCGCGGTATATACCGAAAAAGGAGAGATCAATTTGTTTCCTTTATCATTATCACTCTCGTATCGTGTTTTGAACAGCTGTGCGGAAAAAGAATTCACAGCTTCGCGAACGTCCGAAGATCCCGCGCTGTCCGGAGTCCGGGGCGGTTCTTCTTTTTCTTTCTCACTTTTTGAGATCGGTTCATCCGAAGTCATTGGATTTTCTCCGCTTTCTTTTTGAGCTTCATCGGAAGCGGCAGTTTTGCAGCCGCCTAAAGCCGCAAACACACCTCCCACGATCATAGCGCACAGAATAACTGCAAGTTTTCTTTTCAAATTAATCAGCCTCCCTATCTCATTTCAAATAGCCGATAGTAAAATCATTGCTTCACTCAACGCTTTAAGGCAATACCGCACAGAGATTGTGCCGAAGATGCGCAGCAGATTCGGTGCAAAGCCGTCAGGCGGTCTGTGTGCGGTGTTGCCTTAAACTTCCCATACTCAAAATTACAATGAATGTAGAGTCTATCGTTGGTTGTCGATGTAAAGAATAGTTTTCGCTGTCGAATCCGAGATTGTTCTTCGGTCAACGCTATTGTCGTCACCCATACCCCCTGACCCCCTGCCCCCTCAAGGAAAAGGGGGCTATCGGGATATAGAGCTTCGCCCTATGACCGTTGTTATGGACAAATTTGGGCGCGGGCGAGATGTTACGTCAATAATCAAAGTTGGTGCGCGTATTTGCCTGCGGCCGCTTGGCCGCCGCCCCGAACCCATTCATTCGGTTACTCGGAACACTGTTTAAATACCTAAAAACACAGTTTCGATAAGGAAATATGGGTAATTATTATGCGGGAAGTTGGAGTATTTTATCAGTTCATAAAATCCCGATCCGCATATTTTCTCATGACGGCTGCAAAATTTTCGGATATGGCATAAGTTTCGATCTCGTCAAGCCCGGAAATTTCGTCTGCTACCGTGCCTGCACGGACATTTTTCGTAGCTACAATACATTCTTCATAGATCTCAAAGCTTGTATCTTCCTCATAACTCCCGTCATATTTCTCAATGCAGTGCATTACTCCGATAAGAGCGCCTCTCCCTTCCGACATATAATCAATTGATTCAAGCCCTGAAACAGCCTCGCAGATCTCCGTCACTTCTTTTTCATTTGTGATCGCAACCGTTTTTCCGGCTTCGGAAGTATACGTGATCGTTTTTAAAAATGTCCGGCTTGATCTCGCGCTGTCATAATCATCATATCCGTCAACGTTATCTTCTTCCGCGAAGGAATCATCGTCTCCGTTCATTGGAGGAAATACTTCTTCGAGGGCGTCTCCGTTTTTCTCCGTAAGGGCATTATCCCCGTTAATCATAGGAACAGATTCCGCCATTGATGTGGTAAATAATTCAAAATTCCCGCTTTGTTGAGAATCCCTTCCGTTTTCTTCCCCGGTGGCCTGTACAGCGTCGTTTTCCGCAATGCCATACATACGGTTAGTTTCATCTTCGCTGAAACTATCTTTAATATTCATGATCCTAAAATAAATTATCTCTCTGACATCCGAACCGATTTCCGGAATCACAGCCACAGATAAAGAAGTGATAACACAGAGTGACGCCGCGGTCAGCGCAGCCCTTCTGTAAAACCGCCGCCTGCGGTCAAGCTCGATCGTTTTCATTGAATCCGCTTTTTCAAAAACAAAATTTTCGAAATCAGCCCTACTCCTCATAAACGAACCCCTCCTCTTCCAGAATTTTTTTCAGCGCAGTCTTTCCGCGTGAGACATAGTTATCTATCTGTTTCACTGTTTTTTTCATTATCTCCGCTGTTTCTCTGTAAGTCATGTTTTCAAAATAAACAAGATGGAGCGCAGTTCTGTAATCTTCTTTCAGCTTCGGCAGCGCGTCGTGAAGGAGTACAGACTGTTCGTTTCTCAGAACATCGTTTTCAAAGTCAACATACTCCTTTCTTTTTTCAGCTGCGTCTTCGGATTCCAGCAATACCAAACGTTTATTTTTCTTTATGTAGTTCACCGATTTGTTGTGAGCTATAGAAAAAAGATACGTTTTAAGCGAGGAATTGAAAGAAAACCTTTTAGGGTGAATGATAAGCTCGGCAAAACACTCCGCAGCAATATCCTCGGCTGTGTCTTCATTTCCGACATAACGGCAAATGAAAAATATCAGATTTTCACGAAACAGATCTATAATCACCGAAAAAGCCGCTTTGTCTCCGTTCAAAAAATCGCGGTAGCTTTCCTCTGCCGAAGTCATCATACCCCTCCCCCGAGTTTTAATTAATACTCAAACTTCAGATAAATAAAATTACAATGAATGTATGGTCTATCGTGGATTGTCGATGGAAAGAATAGTTTTCGCTGTCGAATCCGAGATTGTTCTTCGGTCAAAGCTATGGTCGTCACCCATACCCCCATACCCCCTTTCCCCAATGTCATCAACTTAACGAGAAAACGTTTACGTTTTCTCAGTTAATTCAAAAACTATATAGAGTTAATGAGATATTTATTTTTTAAGGAAATGCAAGCATTTCCTTAAGTTGATGACATTGC
>CACYDE010000296.1 GCA_902773045.1 uncultured Ruminococcus sp.
CGATGTTCCCGAGACCCCGGACGAACCCGAGATACCCGATGTTCCCGAAACTCCGGACGAACCCGAGATACCCGATGTTCCCGAGACACCCGATGAACCGGAGACACCCGATGAACCGGAAACCCCGGACGAACCCGAGATACCCGAAAATCTCGGTGACCTTGACGATGACGAAGAGATCACCGCAAATGACGCTATTCTGGCTTTGCGTATGTCGATTGGTGTGGACGAGTACGACGATGATATGCTTAAGATCGCAGACGTTGACGGCGACGGCGAGATTACCGCAAACGACGCTGTCATGATTTTGCGCGCAAGCATAGGTCTTGAAAATCTTGGAACGGAATAATAACATCATGCAATGATTTATTCAGACTGTGCGGCTTTCAAGCGTAAGCCGCATAGTCTGAAAACGATATCGCAGCAGCGGAAACTTTGTGCCTTAAAATAAAAGTTGCGTTTTGTGATGAGTGCTGATATAATCATAGTAGGGTTTGTTGAAAGAGGAACGATTGCTAAATCAATCCGTTGTGCTGTTAAGGCTGTACCTCATAAAGACCGCATGACGGCTTATTCGGCACGATCTCTGTGAGGTGTTGCCCTAAGCAATGTCGTCAACTTAACGAGAAAACGTTTACGTTTTCTCAGTTAATTAACAAAATATACACTTAATGGGATATTTATTTTTAAGGAAATGCAAGCATTTCCTTAAGTTGATGACATTGTTGCCTTAAGCCCTTGAAATTTATTCTCGCATAAGCGGAGGAAAAAATGAAAAAGCTGATTTTGATTATAGTTTCGCTCGCTGCGGCAGTTTCCGTTTCGGGATGCAGTCTCGCCGGCGAAGTTACGGAAACGAGTAACCCGACTGTTGAAACAGCCGCAGAACCGGTTCGGATAGATGAAAAAGATTACGAGCTTGCGCTCATCACGGATTCAAAGGGAATCGAGGATGAGGCAGATCTTAAAATCTGGAAGTCAATTATTGCTTACGGTGATTCTAATTCCAAGACGTACAAATATTATCAGACAGAAGATAATTCGGACGGAAGCGCCGAGATCGAACAGGCAGCTGACCACGGCGCAAGAATTATTGTTCTCCCCGATCCGTCTTACAGAGATATTGTCAAGAACGCAGGAGAAAAGTATCCCCATGTGAGCTTTATTCTTCTTGACGATCAGCCGGAGAAAGGTCTCCCCGAAAATGTTATGTGCGTTAAGTTCAAAGAGGAACAGGCAGGTTATATCGCAGGTTACCTTTCCGTAGTGGAGGGATATAAATGCGTAGGATTCCTTGCTGACGCGGACAACGACAGGAATACAAGATATCTTTACGGTTTGGTTCAGGGAGCGGACGACGCCACTCAGAAACTACGGCTTCATGATGTTACTGTAAAATATATGTTCACCGGGGGCGACGAAAAAAGAGCGGAATCTGCTGCCAATGAACTCTATAAAAACGGCGTTGAAGTTATATTCGCATGCAATGACAATATCGTCAAAGGCAGCGGCAAGGCGGCGAAGGATCGGAAAAAGAAGATTATCTGCGGAGAAAAAATATATTCCGATTTTTCGGAAGAGATGCTGACTTCGATAGAATTTAATACAACGAAAGCTATTGAGTATTCCATAAAAAATTATTTCAGCGATGATCTTGATCTTGAAAATGACGGAACTTCAATGGTCAAGGCTCTCGGAGTCGAAAACGGATGTATTGATATCCCAAAGGACGATGAATTATGGAACTTTAAAAAAACAGACCGCGGAACCTGTGAGGAACTGTTCGAAAAAATCAAGAATGGGGAGGTCGAAATTTTCGACAGAACCGATGAACTGCCGCCTATCGCAGCAGTGGTATACGAGGAGATCAAGTCGGGATCGGATTGATCTGTGATTTTTTGGGAAAGAGGGTGTTTGCGTGAGAATGTATGATATTATCGCAAAAAAACGTGACAAAAATATTCTGACGAAGGAAGAGATAGGTTTTTTTGTTAAAGGTTATACATGCGGCGAGATCCCCGACTATCAGGCGGCGGCTCTTCTGATGGCGATTTATTTGAACGGAATGAACGATGAGGAAATATTGTTTCTGACCGATGAAATGGCTCGTTCCGGAGATGTGGTCGATCTGAGCGGAATAGACGGGCTTACTGTTGACAAACATTCCACGGGCGGAGTCGGAGATAAAACCACTCTGATAGTTATTCCTACGGTCGCGGCGTTGGGCTGCAAAGCCGCAAAAATGAGCGGGCGGGGTCTTGGGCATACAGGCGGAACGGTGGATAAGCTTGAATCTATCCCGGGGTTCAGAGCGGAAATTTCACAAAAAGAATTGATAGACATCGTCAATCGGATCGGAGCGTGTATGGTCGGACAGAGCGGAAATCTTGCGCCTGCCGATAAGAAGTTGTATGCGCTTCGTGATGTGACCGCAGCGGTCGAAAGCATTCCTTTGATAGCGTCAAGTATTATGAGTAAAAAGCTGGCTTCGGGAAGCGACTGTATAGTGCTGGATGTAAAGGTCGGAAGCGGAGCTTTTATGAAAGATATTTCAAAAGCGAAAAAGCTTGCGGAATGTATGGTGAATATCGCGGCGAATGCAGGAAAAAAAGCTGCGGCGATACTGACCGATATGGACAGACCGCTCGGATATTCCGTCGGAAACAGTCTTGAAGTCTGCGAAGCGGTCGGAGTTCTTAAAGGTCATGAAAAGGGTGATCTTTATGAGGTGAGCGCGGAGCTTTCCACGCATATTCTTATGCTTGAAAGCGGAAAAGATCATGATGAATGCCGCAGACTGGTTGACGAAGCTGTTTCGGACGGAAGAGCTTTTGAGAAGCTGAAAGAAATAGTGTCCGCCCAGGGAGGCGATCCTTCGTTCCTCGAAGATACGGAGAAGTTTAAAAAGGCGAATTTTTCTTCGCAGATCAGAGCCGAACGCAGCGGATACATTACACATATTGATTCCGAAAAAGTCGGAACGTCAAGTGTTGTTCTGGGAGCGGGAAGAGAGAAAAAAAGCGATACGATAGATCACAGCGCAGGAATTATTTTTAGAAGGACTTCGGGAGATCGTGTTGAAAAAGGCGAGGTTATCGCAGAGCTGTTCTCGAATGACAAAGAAAAAATTAACGAAGCGCGCGGAATCTTTCTTTCGGCTTTGGAAATAGGCGATGAAAGACCGGAACAGCTCCCATTGATCTTTGGGGTCGTTTGCCGTTAAAAAATTTGTTTTGGAAAGAGGGGCATTTTGACGGAAAATGCCCCCGAAGCGTAATAAATTTAAAAAGCTCCCCGAAAAAATTTGAAAAAAATTTAATTTTTCTGTTGACATCGGACTTTTTCTATGATATAATAATCAAGCACTGTTAAGGAAAGCACTTCGGTGTAGAAATTGATTGTGCTGGTGTAGCTCAGTTGGTAGAGCAGCTGATTTGTAATCAGCAGGTCGGGGGTTCGAGTCCGTCCACCAGCTCCATTTTCTTTCTTAAAAGTTAATATGGGAGAGTTCCAGAGCGGTCAAATGGGGCAGACTGTAAATCTGTTGTTTCGGCTTCGGTGGTTCGAATCCACCCTCTCCCAC
>CACYDE010000297.1 GCA_902773045.1 uncultured Ruminococcus sp.
GCTTGCACCCCAAGAGCACTTGTAACACATGCCGATCGGTCTGTGCCTTACGGCTTGCCCTCTCGGTGTGTTACGGGCGCATCTTTTTGTCAGATTGCACTCAACTCCCTTGAAATACGTCAGTACTCCGGCGGTCGTTTCGTACAATCAGACTAAAAATCAGACTGCGCGATATGGGCACTCGATTTAATCAGTGCTTCCTTAATATGTGGGAGGTTTGAGATTTAAGGCTTTAATCGGAAAACAGTATAAAAACTCCCTGTCTTTTAACGGACAGGGAGTCGTTCGTATTATATCTCTTTAAGGAAATCGACTATTTTCTCGAAATGCATTGAATGCGACGCTTTCACGAGAACGATATCGTCCTTGTGAAGAATGGAGTCTATCTCTTCAAGCGCGTCTTCAACGCTGTCAAAAGCGTGGGTCTCGATACCCTGTGCGCTTTCGCTTATTGACTTGGCAAGCTCCCCGACTGTGATGAGAACGTCAACGCCGCTTTCAGCTGCGAATTCACCGATCTCTCTGTGGAGCTGCAGCTCGTTTTCGCCGAGTTCCTTCATGTCGCCGAGAACGGCAGCTTTTCTTCCGCCTCTCATGTTGCAGAGTGTTTCAAGACTTGCTTTCACCGAGGTCGGATTTGCGTTGTAGCAGTCGTCAATAATTTTCAGTATCTCCGTTGTGATGAGATTGGCGCGGCTTCCGACCGTTTTGTAGCTTCTTATACCCTTGACGATATTTTCATCGCTCATGTTGAGGGCTTTTCCGACCGCAGCGGCTGCGAGCGCATTTGTGACCATATAATTTCCGAGAGCGGGGATAGTGACGTCTATATTTTTTCCGTCGAAACAGAGTGTGCAGGAAACGCTGTTTTCTCCGCTGTTTTCGATATTTTCGGCGCGGTAGTCGTTTTGTTCGCCAAGACCGTAGCGGGCCGATGTATTTTCGATCGTAGAAAGTTTGTCGTCGTCTCCGCAAACGAAAATGAGGGCGTCGTCTTCCATGTAGTTAAACATTTCCGTTTTCGCTTTCAGAACGCCGTCGCGATCTTTCAGATTTTCGAGGTGACAGCAGCCGATATTTGTCAGAACACAGACTGTCGGTCTGACCATTTTGCTCAGCCGGGTCATTTCCCCGAAATCACTGATCCCCATTTCAACGACGGCGACCTCTGTGTCTTCGGGCATGGCGAGCAGCGTCAAAGGAACGCCAAGCTCGTTGTTGAAATTCCCCTGAGTTTTATGAACGATGAATTCCTGAGCGAGAACGGAAGCGATCATTTCCTTTGTGCTGGTTTTTCCGACGCTTCCGGTGATCCCGACAACTTCTATGTTATTGAAAAGACTTCTGTAATATTCGGCGATGTCCTTGATCGCCTGTTCGCTTGAACGAACGAGAATATATGTGTTGTCGGCGGGGAGGATCTGTTCGCTGATAACGCAGACCGCTCCAAGCTCATACGCTTTGCCGATGTAAAGATGACCGTCCGTCCTTTCGCCTTTTATTGCGACGAAAAGCGAGCCGTCGGTTACGAGACGGCTGTCGATGACAACATTGGAAACGGTTGACAACAGTTTTGATCTATCGCCGATGTACTCGCCGGAGCAGGCTTGTGCGATATCACCCAACGTTAACTGTTTCATAGAATACTCCTTATTTCGTATATTTTTTGAGCGAGACCTCAACGATCATGCCGCAGAGTTCCTCATAGCTTATTCCGACAGCCGCAGCTTCCTGAGGGATCAGACTCGCGCTTGTCATTCCGGGGAGAGTGTTGGCTTCGAGAGCGTATGTCTTTCCGTCGGAGTCAAGAAGAAAATCTATTCTTCCGTAGGCTTCAAGCTGCAAAGCTTCATAGGCTTTTTCGGCTTCTTTCTGCATTTTGAGCGTTGTTTCTTCGTCAAGTTCAGCCGGGCAGATCTCGTCTGTTTTTCCGCTCTGATACTTATTTACATAATCGTAGAAGCCCTCTTTGGGAATGATCTCAATGATCGGGAGAGCCTTTCCGTCTATTATGCCGATGGAGAACTCTCTTCCTTTGATGTATTGTTCAACGAGAACTTCCGTTTCATAGACGAAAGCTTCGTCCATCGCTTTCATAAATTCATTCTTGCTTTCAACTATCGAAACGCCGACGCTGCTTCCGCCCGAACACGGCTTGACAACGCAGGGGAAAACGTTCCACTTTTCAAGACGTCCGTTTTCCTTGTCTTCGGGTCTGAAGCATTCTCCGGCAGGCGTTCCAACGCCGTGATTGAGGAAAATACTTTTTGTGATTCCTTTGTTCATTGCGACTGCGCTTCCGAGATAGCCGCTTCCGGTGTATTTTATTCCGAGGAGATCAAAGGTCGCCTGAAGCCTTCCGTTTTCGCCATTCTCGCCGTGAAGCGCAAGAAAACAGATGTCCGCATAGCGGCAGATCTCTTCAACATGTTCGCCTAAAAATCTTTCTGACTGATCTCTTCTCTGAGCCTTGATCTTTTTGAGATCGGGAATGATCTCTCTGACTCCGAGATTTTCCGTGAAATCGTAGCCTTCCTCGAAGAGTTTTTCTATGTCACATTCGTCGTGTTCATAGCCCATGAAAACATCGAGCAGAACGACCTTGTGACCGCATTTTCTCAGCGCGCCCGCAACCATTGTTCCGGAAGTTATCGAAACGTCTCGTTCTGTGCTGAGTCCGCCGGCAAGAACAACTATATTCATAATAATCAGCCTCCAAAGAATTATAAATTATATAAAACAAAATCCAAAGAATATTTTACTCTATTTCCTCCAATGTTACAATACTGAATTTGACGTTTGTTTCAATAAAATAACGAGAATTTTGGTTTTTTTGACCATTGTCCGTCCATTTTATATTATCTTTGAAGGTCGAGTAACTTTCCTCATGGCGAAGAGAAACGGGGGAGTCGTGAGGTATCTTTATGTTGATACTGCTCGTTTCGGAAGTGACGCCGATGTTTCCCGTGACGGAAGAAAACGTAAGGTCGATCGTTGACATCACGCAGTCCAAGGTCAGTCCTCCGATAATTTTTTCGGCGCTGATCGTTGTGTTGTTCACGAGAAATTTTGACGAAACGGATTCAAGAAAGTTTGTTTCAAGTGTTGAAGAGATGGAGAGAAGCGAAATCTCGCCTCTCGAATGAAGTTCTTCGGACTTGAAAACGGCGCCGCTCATTTCGAGAGTGATCTCGCCTGCGGTGAGTTTTTCGGCTTTGACTTCGGTATTATAAAGATTAAACTTCATGTCCATGGAGCTTTCAAGCCCGCACATTTCAACATTACAGCTGCTCGTACAAACTGTGTAGCCACCTTTGTAGTTTTCCGGAACGGAGATCGTCAGGACAGTGTTTGTGTTTGCGCCGACCGATTCCGTGAATCCGGTGCGGACGTAGAGCGTTCCGTTTTTTACGGCGGTTTTGAGGAAAACTTTGTTTTTTAATTTTTCCCCTGTTTCGACTGCGATCCCCATTTCGTCTTCCGACGACGCTTCAAATTTAAGTGTGCATTTTTCGGCGTAAACCTCTATGGTGTTGAATTCGTTGAGCTGATAGTAAACGGCAGACGATGATGTGACGTCTTCGAGCGAGTCGATATCGTAGGGTTCGGCTTTTTGAAATTTGACATTGCTTCCGGCGACTTCGATATTCTCTTCGATGATGTCATAGACCTGACTGAGATGGATCCCCGATCTTCTGACCATGAAACCGCCCGCCCCGACGATCACAAGCCCGAGAGCAAGAAAAACGGCAAAAATCTTCAGCGATCTTTTCATGTGGTTTTCCTCTCTTTCTCGCAGTTGTGAAGGATTCGGCTCATGAATCGGGGGAATTTCCGAACCAGACGAACCGTTCCCTGAAAAACTGCGGTCACGAGCATTACGAAAGCGAAGGTGATAACGATACTTCCGATCCCGATCACGATGAACCATCTGCTGAGAGGCGAAGACATAAACGCCGCAACACTCAGAAGAGCGCCCGAAAAGCACAGTCCCAGCGATACGATCAGAGATACGATCCCGAGTGACAGCGCAAATATTTCATATAGCGCGCAGACGGGAATAAGAAGGATAAATTTAAATACACTCAGCGGAGTTTTCTTTCCCTTTCCGAGATCGCTCAGAACGGATTCAACTCCTTCGATCGGAACGGGCTGCCCGGTCTTGTAGCCCTTGGCGATTTCCTCGGGTGATTTCAAAGAGGAAACGATCGCTTCTTCGCTCATTCCGTCGGAGATTTTTTCCGAGAAATAAAGGTCGTAATCGTTCATGACAAGAAGCTTTTCTTCATCGGGAACTCCGTCAAGTCCGATCATCAGATCGTACATAAACTGTGATTTTGTCATAAGAGATAATTCCTCATTTTCAGAGTATCACCGTCGGGGATAAAGAAAGTGGAATTTGTGTTCTCGTCAAGCTCGGGGGAGATGTTTGTGTGGATATAAAGGGTGTCGAGACCGACTGCGATACCGCCTCTTATATCGGCGTTCGGGTCGTTGCCGACCATTATTGTTTCTTTGGGATCAAGACCGTAGCGTTTCAGAAGAGCGCGGAAAAAATGCGGGTCGGGCTTGCAGCATTCTTCGTCGGACGAAATAACGATACCGTCGAATTTATCCCTGATCCCGAGAAGTCCGAGTTCGTCCCATGTGAAAGAGCGCTGAGCATTCGTGAGAAGATAAACGTTCGCGCCGTTCTTTTTCAGATCGTCAAGAAGATCGGCGATACCGCTGTAGAGTTTGATATATTCTCTTGAAGCGCGTCTGAAAAACAGCGCGGTTTCAAGAACGTCGTCATCGCTGCAGTTTACGCCTTTCACGGAATAAAGCTTTCTGAAGACCTTTTCGATTTTTATGTCAATAAATTTATATTCGGGGTGGTTTTTCTTTACCACAGACTTTTCCTCATCGACGAAGCCGCAGTAGCTTTTCCTAAGTTCGTCGGCGTCATAAACTGCGCCGTGTGAAGTAAAGTACGAAGCGGTTTTTTCCCAGAGAGACGGGTCGTTCTCATCGGTGTGGATATCCGCCAAAGTTCCGTAAAGATCAAACATATAATTTTTGTACATAACTTTCCTCCTGTCAGAAAATCAATATAGATCCGGGAAAATATATTTATCATATTATATAATAAATATAGGTGTAAAGTCAAATGTTTCAATAAGGAAAAATATGAGTATATTACTTAAACTTCCCATACTCAAAATTACAATGAATGTAGAGTCTATCGTGTTTTTTCAATATAAAGAATAGTTTTCGCTGTCGAATCCGAGATCGTTCTTCGATCAAAGCTATTGTCGTCACCCATACCCCCAGACCCCCTTTCCCCAATGTCATCAACTTAAGGAAATGCTTGCATTTCCTTAAAAATAAATATCCCATTAACTCTATTCTTGTTTTTTTATTAACTGAGAA
>CACYDE010000298.1 GCA_902773045.1 uncultured Ruminococcus sp.
AAAGATTAACTTTCGGTCGGGTTCGGAGAGTTATGTAACAAACGAACTATCTTCACGTGTTTAAAAAGTCGGGTTCGGAGAGTTATGGAATAAACGAACTATCTTCACGTGTTTAAAAAAAGTTGGTCAAGAACCGACCGTAAAAGATGAACTCTCGGTCGGGTTCGGAGAGTTATGTAATAAACGAACTATCTTCACGTGTTTAAAAAGTCGGGTTCGGAGAGTTATGTAACTCAAAGACTCGCTTCACGTGTTTAAAAAAGGAGAAGAGAATGGGAAGTCATAGAATGGGAAGGACGACGGAGGATATAAAGCGCGAAATGACAGCTGTTTTGCGCGAACTTAAGGATCCTCGCGTCGCAAATGCAATGATAAGCGTTGTGAGAGTGGAAGTGTCCAATGATCTGAGCTACTGCAAAACCTATGTCAGTGCGATGGAAGGCTTTGCAAGAGCGAAGGAGGCTGTTAAAGGACTTGAATCTGCCGGCGGATATATCAGACGTGAGATAGGGTCAAGACTGAAGCTTCGCCATGTCCCCACGATGATTTTTGAAGCAACGGATTCAATTGAATACAGCGCAAATATCTCACGTATGCTAAATGATCTTGATATTAAGGATGACGATGACAATGATGATGAACAGTCTGAATGAAATTTCCGAGTATTTGAAAAAAGCGGATAATTTCGCAATACTGACTCATAAATATCCGGACGGCGACACGCTGGGTTCGGCGTTTGCGCTTTGCCGCGCTTTAAGACAGATCGGGAAGCGGGCGAAGGTTATCGTCAACGGAAGTCTGGCCGGAAAATTTCGCTATCTTGAAAACGGAATGGAAGATCAGATTTTTGAGTATGAAGCGGTTGTGGCTGTTGATATCGCTTCCGCATCGCTGCTGGGCGATCTTGAAGACGAGTTCGGCGGAAAAGTCGACGTTAGCGTCGATCACCACGGAATGAATGTTCCGTTCGCAAAAATGACATATGTGAATGAGAAAGCAGCGGCTAACACAGAGAATGTTTATTTTTTGATAAAGCTGTTGGGCGCACGGATAGACAGGGATATTGCTAATTGTCTTTATACGGGTATCTGCACCGACACAGGCTGCTTTAAGTTTTCCAACGTTACTTCCGACACAATGCGGATCGCAGCCGAGCTTATGGATATCGGCTGCGACAGTTCAGAGATAAATCGTGTAATGTTTGATACGAAGTCACTTGCAAGGATAAAAATAGAACGCGCCGTTCTTGATACGCTGACGCTTCACTGCGGAGAAAAAATTGCCGTGATCCACACGACAATGCAGATGGAAAAGGAAACAGGCGCCGGCGAATCGGATATGGACGGACTCGCTGCGATCCCCCGTCAGATAGAGGGTGTTGTTATCGGTATCACCGTTAAGGAGAAGGGGGATAATTATTATCGCGTCAGCGTCAGAACAGTCGGTGATTACAGTGCCGCCGAAATTTGCAAAGCTTTCGGCGGCGGCGGTCATCATGCCGCAGGCGGCTGTTCGCTCGAAGGAACGCTTGAACAGGTGAGAGAGAAAATTATTGAAGCAGCGGAAAAAGAACTTAAGCGCGCATGCTAATAAATATCGTGATCCGGAGAAAAATTTATGAAAAAGAAATTACTGATCGTATTGGCGTTATGCGCCGCAATGAGTGTTGCTGCGTGCTCGGGCGCAGTAAACGATATTGATCCTGAAAAGGTCGAATCCGCAGTCGTTTCGGAAGAGGTTTCTTCCGTCGATCCGTCGGAAAACAATGTTGAAAGCGCGGAAGAAAGCACATCAGAAACGGCAAACACAGAGGACTCCGAGGAGAAATCGGAGGAAGATAGTAAGAATGAAAATGGGGAGATGGACTCCGAGGAAAGATACATATATCACGGACTTTCAATAAAAATACCCGATGGGTTTTCCGAGCCTGACGAAAGCGCAGGCGTTGTAATTATTACTGCGGAAAATTACCCGGTCGACGCGGATAACATTAACCTGACAAACACAAACGAGTCTATTGACGCCTACACCGAGGAGAGTATTAACCAAACACTGTCGCTTATGCCATCGGCTAACGATGAGTGCCTTAACTATAAAAAGTATACTGTTGACGGATATGACGCTGTAAGTTATGATATCGAACTTTTAATTGATAATGTGACTATAACCCAGACTCAGTATGTTTTCTTCCTTAACCAGGGAACATCTCTTATCGCGTTAACGAGTTTTTCGGGAAAATACGACGAACAGTTCCGGGAAATGATGGACGATCTTAAGATCGTTGAGTGATTTTGAGTGGAGTTCCTCTGAAAGCGAGGGTAAAAATGGACGGAATAATTGTAGTGAACAAACCGCAGAATTTTACTTCTTTCGATGTTGTTGCGGTGATGAGAAGACTTTGCGGTCAGAAAAAGATCGGTCACACGGGAACGCTCGATCCTATGGCGACAGGCGTTCTTCCTCTTCTTCTCGGGAATGCGGCGAAGGCTCAGGATATTCTTCCCGACAGCGACAAGGAATATGTTGCTCAGTTCAAACTTGGGCTTGTCACGGATACTCTTGACATCTGGGGTGAGGTCAAAGCAGAAAATGAGGTCTGCGCCGGACTCGGTGAGCTGAATGAAATTATCCCGAAATATACAGGGGAGATTTTTCAGACGCCGCCAATGTTTTCCGCAGTGAAAAAAGACGGAGTCAGACTCTATGATCTCGCAAGACGGGGAATAGAGGTGGAGCGCGAGGCAAGAAAGGTCACTGTTTCAAAGCTGAAGCTTTTGACCTATGACGAGGAATCTTTCAGCGGTCAGCTGTTGGTTTCGTGTTCAAAGGGAACTTACATAAGAACTTTAATTGACGATATCGGACGGGAGCTTGGCTGCGGTGCGGTCATGACTTCTTTGGTGAGAACGAGGGCGTGCGGATTTTCTCTTGAGGATTCCGTTACACTTGATGAGATCAGGAAGATCACGGAAGAGGGCAGTGATCCCCAAAAAGCAGAAGGTTTTTTGAGAACATGCGACAGTCTGTTCGAGGTTTACCGGAGAATTGACGTCAGCGAAAAACAAGCATTCAGATTTTTAAACGGCAACCCTCTCGACATTGCAAGAACCGCGTTGAAGAGGGGCTGTGAAGACGGAGAGATCGTTCGCGTCTATGGCGGCGGAGTTTTTCTGGGATTGGGAAAGGCAGAGTCCGAATCGGGTCTTGTCAGAATGTTTAAGCTGTTTTCTCAGAGATGTTGATCGTGGTGTGATGATGTCGCTGACATGTATCTTTTGACATTATTTTGCTTAAATTGTACCGAGAAAGCTTGTCTGGCGGCGGAGAAATCTGTAACTTAAACTTCCCACATGTAAATTGCCTTTTTCCCTCACTAACTCTGATTTTGCAATACTAAATATAGCTTAGAGAAACTATTTGCAAGGGGATTCGGGGCGACAGCCCCGATAGGCGGAGGGCGAAGCCCTCCGCCCTCTTAACCCCCCTCTTCCTTGAGGAAGAGGGGGTTGGGGGTGATGGTGACGACTTTAGCTTCGATTGAGGAATAAATCCGGATTCGACAGCGAAAACTATTCTTTACATCGACAAACCACGACAGACTCCATATTCATTAGATTTTTGAGTATGGGAAATTCGAGTTTGTAAAATTAATGATCTTTCAAAGAACTTTAGCGAAAGGTTTTAAAATTTGAATTGGTTAATTATAGCAATCCAAAAAATTAACAAGAAACGCCACACGAACGAAACCACCCCAAGCAATCGGATTGAATGACAAATGCAAAAG
>CACYDE010000299.1 GCA_902773045.1 uncultured Ruminococcus sp.
CGCAGTTCCCATATACTCGTCGTTTTCGTCGGCGATCGCGAGGTGAAGATTTTCGGACGTATCCTGTGCCGACGCAATAAAAGCGGCGCAGTCGTCTATCGTTTTACTGCTGAAATCCGCTTTCATGCTGCAAACAACACCTGCGTCGTGCATCCATTCCAGCATCAGAGGGGCGTCTTCCGTTTTTAGTTTTCTCAGCTTCATCGTATTCCTTTTCATTTTTTAAAACTTTATATAATCCTGCGCCTCAAGGTGTTTTCTTCCGTAATCCTCTAAATTGCCGATCACTTTACAAGGATTACCGATCACTATTGAATTTTTTGGTATATTACCTTTAACGACCGCGCCGGCTCCGATAATAGTATTGTCGCCGATAGTCGTCCCCGGCATCAACAGCGCCCTTGCGCCGATGAAGCAGTTGTTACCGACTGTTATGGGTTGAATCAGATATCCGTTATGCGATGCGTTAATGGCTTTCAAACCTTTAGAAATAGAAAAATCATGCGTTAGAAAAAGAACCTCTCTACTAATTGTTACGCTCTCACCAATAGTTATTAAGCTATAATCATAATGGTCAAAATAGGCTGATGGATCGATATATGATTCATCTTGGGCTATGGACATCCCATATTCCGCTAAAAGCTTTCTGTAAGCCTTGGAATACTTTTTCTCATTGAATAATACCTTCTTTAGTTTAACAAAAGACCATTTTACCTTATATAATATCTTATTTTTTATGCCGACTCTAAGGGTCCTCAAAAAGAATTCCTCCTTTATTTTTTCTTGGAAAGCGGGTTTTTGATTTTCAGCATTTTCAATGCATCTTTAAAAATTGCTGTCCTGCCATACACAAGAAGATACAATAAGGTGGGCAAAACAATACAAATCGCAAATTTGACAACAAGGTCTAAGATCTTGTTGTCCACAGTTGCAAAATAACAGGCAAAAAATGTGATTACACCTATAGCAGCTGTAACGGCAAAATACCTTAAGTGATATAAGAAATAATCAATAAGCTTTTTCTTATCGAAGTAATCGTCAAAAAGAATGGATGCTCCCCAAAAGAAGTTGCACGATATCAATGAAATCGCAGTAGCAATAATGATACCGTTGATACCCAACAGCAATCCCAGCAATACATTTAGAACAAGATTAACTATCGTTTCGGCTATCGAACGATATTTCATCTTCCACCAAAGGCCGCGAGCAGTTGTGTAATTCGACTTGATATCTCCTATCTTGGTCGTATAGAAATAAATCGCAAACAGGATAACAGAAGATATCGGCAGCATCAGTTCTTCACCCATCCAAAGACGCATGAACGGCTGGAACAGGCACAGCAGCGCGATGGAACACCAACCGGATATCAGCATATACAGAAAGTCGGTTTTTTTCAGTTCCTTATAGTTTTCCTCGCTGCTTTTGATCACTACATGATTTCCAATTCCCCCTGCAAGAGCGTCAATCGCTATAATGCCTACCGCCCTGACAGCGTTTAAAATTCCGAAATAGTTATTGTAAATTGCTGTTTGAGTAAGTCCGAGAAATACGGAAACACAGATACTGTCAAGTGAGTTTCTCGTGGTTGCGCACGCCTTCTGTATAAACGAACCCGCGACCAATTTTTTGATATTGCTGATAACCGATTTGTCAAGCTTGCCCTCGCACTTGGCTAAGGGGTACATCTTCTTGGTCATGAAGCCGATCCAGAGATTGTTGACGATGGTGAAAACGGGCATACACAATACGAACAGGTAATAGTTGCGCGTGAGGAACAGCAGAGCGATCTGAGCGCCCTGCAGTCCGACCTGCGTAATCAGGTTAGCTATAAACTTGACATCGTCGCGCTGGTAGGCGATCAGCAGCGACTGCTTGTAGCCAAACAAAAAGTACGTCAAGGCGGTATTGACAAGCTCAATCGAATATACTACAGGCAGATTTACGTCCCCGGGATAATCTCCGTTTATCAGATATTTCAGAAACGGTATGAGAACGGCTCCGAGAACC
>CACYDE010000300.1 GCA_902773045.1 uncultured Ruminococcus sp.
ACTGGCGTATGTCGAGGACGACAACGCAGCTATGCGCTTACCGGGGCGTCGAACTTGTCTGGATATTTGTTTGGTTTGCTATAATCCCATCGGTTTTATTATATATATCATTGAAAGGAGTTATTCCGATTGAAACAGTACGAACCAAATAAGATTTTCAATATTGCACTCGCAGGTCACGGCTCCTGCGGCAAGACGTCGCTCGCCGAGGCTATGCTTTATCTTTCGGGCGCTTCCGACAGACTCGGAAAAATCGAAGACGGAAACACCGCTTTCGACTTTGACCCCGAAGAGATCAAAAGAAAAGTATCCGTTGTTTCCTCCATCGCTCCGCTAGAGTGGAAGGGAAACAAGATCAATATAATCGACACCCCCGGTCTTCTCGATTTTCAGGGCGGACTTTACGAGGGTATGCGCGCAGCCGATACGGCGGTCATCGTTGTTTCGGGAAAGAACGGCGTGAACATAGGAACGGAAAAAGCTGTCAAGCTCGCCGAATCTCAGGGACTGACCAAAGTTTTCTTTGTCAACGGACTCTGTGACGAAAGCGCAAGATTCTACAGAGTATTTGAAACACTGAAATCGGAATTCGGTCCTTCGGTCTGCCCGGTTGTCGTTCCCTACATCGAAAACGGTCAGGCTAACACATACGTCAATCTTTTTGACTACAAAGCTTACAAATATGACGGTAAGGGCAGCATGACCCAGGTTCCGCTTCCGGACATGGGCGACAGACTTGAAGGCTTAAGAACCGCTATCAAAGAAGCAGTTGCCGAAACAAGTGAAGAGCTTCTCGACAAGTTCCTCATGGGCGAAGAGTTCACACCCGAAGAGATCATTCTCGGTGTTTCGCAGGGTGTTAAAGACGGAACGATCTGCCCCGTTTTCTGCGGCGACGCTCAGCTCACCTACGGAATCGACCAGTTCCTGAACAGTCTGGTGTGGCTTGCTCCGAATGCAGCTTCAAAAGGAACGGAGATCGGCTCCGACCCGAGCGGCGAGTTGGTGGAGCTTGCGGTGAACAATTCTGCCGCAACGGCTGCTCTTGTGTTCAAAACAGTATCCGACCCGTTCGTCGGAAAGCTGTCCTATTTCAAAGTTATATCCGGCAAGGTTTCAACAGAAACTCCGCTCATCAATATGAGAACAGGCGAAAGTGAAAGGATCACCAAGGTTATGATCCCGAGAGGAAAGAAACAGGAAGATGTTTCATACGTCGGCGCAGGCGATATCGGCTGTATCCCGAAGCTTCTCTACACAAACACCGGCGATACGCTCTGTTCCCCGATCAGAAAAGTAACTCTGGAAGGGATCGACTATCCGAATTCTTCTTACTCGATGGCTATCTATCCGAAGAAAAAAGGCGATGAGGACAAGGTCGCACAGGGTCTTTCAAAGCTTTGTGAAGAAGACAAAACTCTTTCCTACAAAAACAACCACGAAACCCATCAGATGGTTATTTCGGGTCTCGGAGAACAGCACCTTGACGTTGTTGTTTCCAAGCTAAAAAATAAATACGGCATTGAGGTTACTCTTGAACAGCCCAAGGTGGCATACAGAGAAACTATCAAGAAAAAAGTTCAGGTTCAGGGACGCCACAAAAAGCAGTCCGGCGGTCACGGTCAGTTCGGCGATGTTTGGATCGAGTTTGAGCCTTACGACGGAGAGGATCTTCTCTTCGATCAGAGAGTTGTCGGCGGTTCGGTTCCGAAGGGATTCTTCCCTGCGGTTGAAAAGGGCTTGCGCGACAGCATCTCAAAAGGACCTCTCGCAGGTTATCCCGTTGTCGGCTTAAAGGCTACTCTTTATGACGGTTCATATCACCCCGTTGATTCCTCTGAAATGGCGTTTAAAACTGCGGCTTCGATCGCGTATAAGAACGGTATGCCTCAGGCAAATCCTGTTCTTCTTGAACCGATCGGTTCACTGAAAGCGACGGTTCCGGACGGCAACATGGGCGACATTATGGGTGAGATCACGAAGCGCCGCGGAAGAGTTCTCGGAATGGAACCTGCCGAGGCAGGCTATCAGGATATCATGGCGGAAGTTCCGATGTCTGAAATGCACGATTTCTCGGTATTTTTAAGACAGTCCACTCAGGGCAGAGGAACATACACCTTTGATTTTATCCGCTATGAGGACGCGCCGAGTAATATTGCTCAGAAGGTCATCGAACAGAGAAAAGCCGAAATGAGCGAGTAATTATAGTTTGACATTTCCATACTTTTTCATATTTTTCTTTCCTGTGGGCAGAGCGTGTAACAGCGTTCTGTCCACGCTCCTTTTTTAAATCACTTAAGTTTCCTCAACCTAAGGAACTGTTTATAAATAACTTTTCATTTCTGCTTGTCTAATTTGCCCTGAACTGCGTTAAATTTTCTTGAAATACGTTAGTA
>CACYDE010000301.1 GCA_902773045.1 uncultured Ruminococcus sp.
CGTCAGTATTCCTGCGGTCGTTTCGTGTAATTTGCCTAAAAATCTGACTAAGCGATATGGGCACTCGATTTAATCAGTGTTTCCTTAATTTATCATTATAATTTCTGCTTTAAAAGGAGATCCAAAATGAGAGTTCTGATATTGACCGCAAAAACGGGCGGAGGTCATATACGCACTGCGCAGGCTCTGGAAGAAGTCATAAAACAGCGTGATGAAAATTCTGTTGTTATGACGGTCGACGGCTTGGAGTATGCCAATCATTACGTAAACAAAATGGTAGTTGACGGATATAAATTTTCCGCAATGAAAATTCCTAAAGTATATGGGATCATATATCGCGCCTCCAATACGGATACATCTATAAACAAATTTATGCAAAAGGCAAATTATCATCTTTCGAAAAAAATTGTACCGCTTCTTGCGGATTTCAGACCCGATGTTATAGTTTCAACTCACCCCTTCATGTCTATCATAGCGTCGAGACTCAGAGAAAAGGGGATCACAAACGTTCCGCTTATCTCGATCGTCACAGATTTTTGCTCCCACGCTTCATATATAAATCCATGCGTAAACCAATATATCGTTTCAAGCGTTCAAATGGTCGATGAGCTTGAATCTCTGGGTGTTGACAGAAATATTATCCATCCTGTCGGAATTCCCATTATGCCTGTTTTCTTTGAGAAGGACGAAAAAAGAGATGAACATGTTTCTCAGCTTGGATTTGACCCTGAGCTAAAGACAGTTCTGATTATGGCGGGAAGCTTTGGCGTGACGGATATTTTAAAAATATATCAAAACATAAACGAGATCGAACTTGATTTTCAGATAATTGTTATTACGGGAAAAAATGAAAAGCTTTTTGACGCATTCAATTCTATATTGTCGTGCAACGAAAATTACAGAGTCGGCGAAGCTCAGCCGAATTTTGATTATGAAAAGGAACCTTCACGAAAAGAAATAAAATTCAATGTTACGAAAAAAACAAAGCTGATATATTTCACCGACGAGGTTGAGAAATATATGCATATTTCCGACTTAATAATCACCAAGCCGGGAGGACTTACCGTAACGGAGTCGCTTGCCTCCTGTCTTCCCATGGCGCTTTTCAAGGGGATCCCCGGCCAGGAAACGGATAATACCGAATATCTCTGCAATAACAACCTTGCAATAAGCATTAAAAAAAGCAATGCCGCCGAAGTTGTTTATCAGCTTTTGAAATATCCCGACAGACTTCTTTCAATGAAAGAAAGCTGTGAACGGCTCAACAATAAAGACTCGGCATACAGGGTTTGTGAAATTATTGAAAATTCGGTCAATTCAATGACCGAACCGATAATTCTTCCGAGTGAAGACGACGTTTCGGATGATGCCATGGCAGGCGAGGAAAGAGAGTTCTACACCGAGTTCTCCGAGGTGGTCGATGAACTCAGCGAATATGAAGATCATTTCGATGACCTTGAAGAGAGCGAATGGTACAGTTACTTCGAGGAGAAAATCCACAGCTTTAAAGATAAGATGAAGAGAAAATTCAAACAGCTGACGAATCAGGATTAATAAAAAGCACAAGGTAAGTTCAAAACATACCTTGTGCTTTTTTGTTATCTGCATTTGGATTTAAGTTCTGCGATGGCTTGACCTGCGTCCTCCGCTTTAAAAACACCTGTTCCGGAAACGCAGATATCAATTCCTGCTTCGGCGCATTGAGCGATCGTTGAAGCGTTTATACCGCCGTCTGCTTCAATGATAATTTCCTTTCCGAGGGAACGAGCGTGATCCTTGATTTCCTTGACCTTCGGGAGCATATCCTCCATGAATGACTGACCTCCGAATCCCGGTTCAACCGTCATCACAAGAACCATGTCAATTTTTTCGAGGTAGGGAAAAACTGCGCTTGCAGGAGTATTGGGCTTTATTACAAGTCCGGGTTTAATGTTAAAGCTTTTTATCAGGTCTATAGTTTCATTGATATCGCTGTCACATTCTACATGAAAAGTGATTATATCGGCTCCTGCGTCGGCAAAGTCCTTGATATAACGGTGAGGTTCGCTTATCATGAGATGGACGTCGAAAGGAAGAGTGGTGTAGGGTCTTGCCCACTTGATAACAGGCGCTCCGAAAGTGATATTCGGAACGAAGTGACCGTCCATAACATCGAGGTGAATAAAGTCGGCGTTGGCTTTTTCCATTCTGACAAGCTCTTCTCCGAGCTTTGAAAAATCACAGGATAAAAACGATGGTGCGATCTGCATTGATGATCTCCTCTTTTCTTCAAATTACGACAATAGATCTTATCCAACTATAATTATACACATAACTTTGATTTAGTCAACTTTTCTTGACCGAATAATAATTTTGAGCGAGTTAAGAATTTATTAACTTAAGGCAACCCACGATAGACTTTACATTCATCGTAATTTTGAGTATGAAAAGGTTAAGGAACTGTTTATAAATAACTTTTCATTTCTGCTTGTCTAATTTGCCCTGAACTGCGTTAAATTTTCTTGAAATACGTTAGTA
>CACYDE010000302.1 GCA_902773045.1 uncultured Ruminococcus sp.
AGTATGCCTGCAAGATTTCTGTACACTCTGACGAAAAAATCTACTGCGCATCTTCGGCACAATCTCTGTGCGGTATTGCCTTAAAGTTTTTGCCCCATTTTTTTCAAAAAGTGGGCGGTTTCCAAAGGCAGAGCCCTTGGCGGGCTTTTAAGGGCAGCGCACTTAACGATATATTGCTCCGAAAAATGACGCTGTGCGGCATTTTCATAAAACCTTTGTGAATTTTGACTATCGCTTAATATATTTGCTATTTTATAGTTTTTACGAAGTTATAACATCGGAACTTGATTCCACGATGATTTTGAGATCAAAGACCGATCATGAAAGAGGGAAAAGTATGATTAAAACTTCAAAGGTCGTCTGTTCGGTTTTGTTGGCGGTGACAGTTGCAGCCGGCATGTTTTCGGGGTGCGACAGAAACGAAAAGAGTCAGTCCCTTGAAACGGAAGATATTCCGGCAAGTGAGATGACAATTGACGTCCCGGAAGCGGAGAAAGGACCTCTCGGCAGGGAAGCGGCGGACGGAAAGATCAGTCTCAGACTATGGGAATCCGAAGCGGACAGGGAACTTTTGACAGAGCAGTGCGGCAGATTTATCGACAAGATGAGTGAATATGCCGAGATCGAGATAGAAGTTGCTGTGAGGGACGAAGACGATATTGCGCTTCAGGTAATGAAAGACTCGTCATCTGCGGCTGATGTTTTCTGTTTCTCATGCGGCAGCCTTAACCGCCTCGTGAATTCGGGCGCGGTTGAAGAGCTTTCGGAAAGCGACAGAGAATTTGTTGTCTTTGAAAACAGTGAAGCCTCGGTGAGGACGGCGACCGTTGGCGGAAAGATCTATGCTTTTCCCGAAACAGGCGAAAGCAGCTGCTGTCTGGTTTATGACAAGACAGTCGTTTCACAAGAACAGTCGAAAACTCTTGAGGGAGTTCTGAAAGCATGCAAAGACAAGAATAAAAAATTTGTGATGGACGTTCGTGAAAGCGATGTTTCATGCATGTTTCTTTTTACGGGCGGTGTAATTCCCGACGGATTTGAAAGCGACGGCGAAACTCAGAGTTTTGAACAATATAATATGAAAACGGCAGTGAAATCTATTCTTGCGTTTCGCGAGCTTTTCAAAAAATATCAAGATACATTCCTGAACGCGGAATCAACAAAGATGATTGACGGGTTCAGATCGGGAACGGTCGGCGCAGGGATCGACAGTTCACGGAACTTTGACCGTTCAAGGGAAGCTCTCGGCGAGAAATCGGGATTTGCCGTTCTCCCGACGATCACAGTTGACGGCGCCGATTCTCAAATTATAAATATGTACGGTTATAAGCTTATGGGGGTCAATGCGGCTTCGAAATATCCCAAAACGTCATTTGAACTGGCAAGGTTTCTTTCAAGCGAAGAGTGCCGGCTTGAAAGAGCCGAGATGCTCGGATGGGAACCGTCAAACAAAAATGCCTCAGAAAACGGCTTCGTGAAAGACGACGAATCTCTTGGCGCTGTCCTTTCACAGCAGGAATTTTCCGTTCCTCAGACTCTGGTTTCCGATATGTTCGCAGCTCCTTCAGTGGATCTGGGAAAAAATATCATTGATTTTCAGAAGGATATTGATGAGAAAAAATGCGAGGAGCTTATCGGAAAGACGATCGAAAAGATACGCGAATGATGCAGTGCGGATATTATGTGAATTCGGAAAAATCAATAATGAAAATAGTTACAGTATTTTAACCAATTTATGTGTATTTTAACTAAAAATGTGAGCGTTATTTTGTCGCAATTCCTGCAGAATAAATTTATTTTGATTTAACAGGGAGCTTTATGAACATTTTGTAAACAAACTGTTGAATTTGTAAGGGGAACATTTTAACAAAATGTAATTATAATGTTAAAATTGACGAATAACAATGTTCCTTTTGAGAATTATAATCCCGAAAAACCGCATGAAAAGCCGATTTTTTAACTATGGATCTGCAAAGCGAAAACGGGATTGTAACACTTTTTGTGCAGTTCTACCGTTTACAAAATTTAAAAAAATATGGTAAGATATTAGATGTAGAAATACAGGAAGTTATAACTTCCGGAAAGACGGAGGAAACCAATGGTATTAAAAAACAGGAAAGCACTGAAATTAGTGGTATGTATGTCTTTAATTGTTGCATTGGCAATTTCCGCCTTGAGCCTTTCGGTTTGGGCAATCTATGAAAATACTCACTCGAATTCGGGTGACCAGGCGGCTGACATCGTAAGCGTTGCTCAGACTCAGGTAGGATACGGTGAAGACTACAGCGGTTACACAAAGTACGGCGATTGGTACGGACTTCCGAACTCGGACTGGTGTGCGATGTTCGTTTCGTGGTGTGCTAATCAGGCAGGCGTTGACACGAGCGTTTTCCCCTCGTTTGCGCTTTGTTCGGCAGGCTGTGACTGGTTTATGTCTCAGGGAAGATTTCACTACAGCGGAACTTACGCTCCGCAGGCAGGCGATCTTATTTTCTACGCTTCATACGGAAATATATATCATGTCGGACTCGTGACCGGCTCCGACGGAAGCAATGTTTACTCCATTGAGGGAAATTACAGCGATATGGTTTCAAACGTAAGCTATTCTTTGGGCTACGGAGATATCCTCGGATATGCGACTCCGGATTACTCCACAGCCGACGGCGGCGTCGTACCGGCTGTTGAAGAAGGATCCGATGAGGATGCTTATGTTTATGAGGAAAGCGATGATGATGCGGTAGTTTCCGAAGAGATCACAGACGATTTCGAAGAAATTACAGACGAACGGATCATCGAAGACAGCGATGAGGAAACGGTTGATTCAGATGAATCCGAAGCAGCCGAAAGTTTAGCTGACGACTCGGAGGAGCCCGTGACCGAAGAGGATTCGGAAGAGGTTCAGATTGATCCGGAAACCGATACGTCTTCCGAAGAGAACGCAGCGTCTGATGAAGATCTTATCGAGATGGGCGATGTAAATGCGGACAGCGTTGTTGATTCCGTTGACGCGCTTCTCGTTCAGCGTTACCTTGTTCTCGACAATTCATCGGAGATCGTTAGTCTTCTCAGTGCAGACGTGAACGCTTCGGGCGGAATCGATATCGGCGACGCGCTTGCGATCCTTGAAATGTCGATAGGATTAAGATAATTACAACATCGGGAATAGAAAAATATTGGGAAGTATCTGGAACAAACATAGTGTGATTTTAGCAAAACACAATGCAATGACAGACATACAATAACCGAAGAGGTACAGCTTTTCACGGCTGTACCTCTTTTTCTTTCCCGTTACCACCTCTCGGCGCAGGTGTATGACCATAAATTTCTTATCTGCGGTTCAAGTTCCTCAAAGCTCCAGAGCTTTTGGCTTCTTTCAATACTGTTGGGATCGTGGAGTCTGATCTTTCCGTCTTCAATTCCGCAAAGCAGAATAAAATGCCCGAATGCGGTGAAATCTCCGGGGCTTACCGAACAGATGATAAGTTCGCCGTTTTCAAGCCTTTGAAATATCTCGTTTTTCATCAGCGGAAGCTCTTCCGCTTCGAGTCCGTAATTCATACACCCCTCCGTCATCAGAAGCCATGTTGTCCCCGAACCGAATTCATAGTAGCCGTTTCTCATTGAGAAATCCGCAACCTCTTTCGGCGTTGCGTTTTCATTTCCCGTCATTGAAACTACCGCCATCGAAAGACACGCAGGTCCGCAGCCCGAAAGACCGATAATATCGTCGCCGTAGAATTCGTAGCCCCAGCGTTCGTCCCATTGGATAAAAAGCGGAACGTCCTCTTCGAGTTCTTCCTCCGTCAGGGTAGGTTGGCTGCCGCCGCTTGAAAAATAACCTGCGGTGAAATCAAGCATTTCGGGGTTGTTGCAGAGAGCCTGAAGCAGGTCGTGGGGATAATCGTCAAGGTATTGATATATTTTTCCGTATGAGCTGTTGTTTTTCGCCATCATTGAAATATATTCCCCGATGTCCTCATTACTCCATATTTTTGGTGCGCCGCTGTATTCCCCGGAGTGGCTCGGATCGTAAGTTTCATCGGAATAGGTAATTTCGTTGTCGGGAGGGCTGATCTCTTCGTTCGGGTTTCCCGAGTTTCTGACGACTGCGCTAACGGCGATGAAAATAATTCCCATAACCATCAGGTATCTTGTGAAGAAGCTGCTGCCGTTTTGAGCTGATATTTCCGTTTCTTTTGACATTCCGTTGTTTTCTTTTTCCATAATATCCTCCTGTTTATAATGCGTTGAAGAGAGTTAAGTCGATTTTATGTGATTTTGATATTGTTTCGTGCTATAAAATAATATCACAGTTAACAGCGATTATTTGTCGATTACGGTTAGCCACGGAAGCATGAATTTATTTTTTGAAACGTTTTAAGAGATCATAATTACTTAAGGCAGCACCTATAACAGCCCTTAACTTAGGAACTGTTTATAAATAACTTTTCATTTCTGCTTGTCTAATTTGCCCTGAACTGCGTTAAATTTTCTTGAAATACGTTAGTA
>CACYDE010000303.1 GCA_902773045.1 uncultured Ruminococcus sp.
TACTAACGTATTTCAAGAAAATTTAACGCAGTTCAGGGCAAATTAGACAAGCAGAAATGAAAAGTTATTTATAAACAGTTCCTAAGTATAGTTATTCGGAAGTATATTTGCTGAGTATTTGTGAAGACAGGAATCTGCTGATATTAAAATTATATATATCAATAGATCGGGAATGTTTTTTTCCATAAAGATAATTGTCGATCTCCCAAAGAACATTATCATCGCTCAAAACTTTTCTGCTTTTGTCAAAAACGCCAATCGCAGATGAATCAAGTTCATACATCGCTGATTTTCCCATCCAGTCTATCTCTCCCGATATATATTTCTCAATGTTATAATTAGCAATAAGTCCGTCAACAGGGATAATCGTCATAAGTATAAGGACAGCTGCTGCAAGAACATACGCGACTCTTGTGAAAGATATGCCGAACCTGAACTGCTTACATATCAAAACAATAAACATTACAAATAGATATATCATAAAAACGGAAGTATAGACACGTTTGGGCGTCATTCCGTAAATCTTTATGTACATTATCATTTTCACAAGCGCAGTCACTATCAGTCCGATAGTCAGTGAAGAGAAAATCACAGTGAAGACCCTGACAGACAGCGGCAGACTCTTTTCTTTCAGCTTTGAAAAAAACATCACCGCGGCAATCACAGAAAGATTTATGAGCGTTACAAAGCACAGTTCAAAAAAACCGTTTCGTGCATAATCGGAGTAGCTGAAGTTCACATTATCGGTATCAACATTAAAAAGATATGATATCTGAATCAAAACGAACGCCGCATAAATAACTGTAAGCGGAGTCAGGAAAGCATTGCATGCAGACGCCGGAATAATGCGGCAGTTTGTTTTCGGAAAAGATTCAAGCTTATCACGGTTTTTCATTGCGTAAGCCCGGGAATACACCGCCGAGAAAATAAACATGCCTATCGGGATTGAGAAAGCAAATGTAAAAAAATTCACCCAAATAATATGACCGATACGCCGATAATACCTTTCAAAAAAATTTTCAAAAAAACTCCCGAAATTACTGTCCGATGACGAAAGCAGCACAACCACTACAGCACACAGCGGAATACTGAAAACAACACCCAGCACTGCGGAAACAATTGCAGAGGTTTTTATGCTTTTCCGGTTGCCATTCTCCTTCGCAGTTTTGTGAAATACTGCGCCGAAAACACTTCCGAACTCAGAAAAAGGAGAGATCAAAACTGCGTTGAAGAGATTGCTAATGATTGAATTCCTGTTTGAAGAATAGCTTGCGTAAACAAAATACAGATTACTCAAAAGAAGGATCCAAAAATCAATTGTTTTCACATAGTAATTATCTGTTATTAAAAATGACGATGAAAGCATAACGCAAATGACAAAAACCGCTTTAGTTTCACGCGTTCCTTTCATTCCCATTTTATTACAATATTGATAATTAAAAATTGCAATTCCAAGAAAAAGAACAAACGACAGAAATCCTCCTCCCGAGTACCGACTATTAAGTATAACCTTTAGCATTACAAATCCAAGAACAATGGCAGTAAATCCGAACAGCCTGTCTTTTGCGTCATAAACTTCAGGCGGCTTCACAGGGTGAGCAGGAATACGGTAATATCCGTTCATCACGTTTGAAGGATCATTATCTCTGCGTAAAAACTCAGCAGTGTTTTGAAAATTCTTTCTTTGAAAATAATTGTTCTCCATGCAAAAAGTCACTCCTTCACATATTCAAGCAAGTCACTGGGCTGACAATCAAGCGCTTCACAAAGCTTCTCCAATGTTGAAAACCGAATCGCCTTTGCTTTATTGTTTTTCAAAATAGAAAGATTGGCAGGCGTAATTCCTATTTTCTCGGCGAGTTCACCTGCGGACATTTTTCTTTTGGCCATCATAACGTCAACATTAACTACAATCGGCATACCGTTTCCCTCCTAAACCGTGAGGTCGTTTTCTTCACGCAGGGCAACAGCCTGTTCAAAAACATTTTTCAGCACTCTAAGCAAAAGTCCGATAAATGAAAACGCCAAAACAAGCACTATCGCAAGAAGCCGCCAATATGCCATAACACCGGAGAGAAGCGCTATCACGAAACAACAATAGGATATGATCCTTAAACAGCCGACATTTTCATCAACAAACACCTTCTCCTTTGAAATATTTGATAATAGCTTGTTAAGCAGAAACAGTATCACTGCAGCCGGAATCATTGCTAAGTAAACGAGAACCGTAAACTGTATAAATATAGACTCCTTATTCGAATACATATCATACCATCTCGCTATAAACGGTACCATAAATATACAAACCGTCCACGCCGCCATTCCTATCCTGTCTATCCACAGCGTCATCCTCAATGATCTCCTATACTCCCCCACTCCAAATTCCTCCTTTTTTAATACGTGAAGATAGTTTCCTTGTTACATAAATTTGCGTACCCGACCGAGAGTTGATCTTTTACGGTCAGTTCGTAACCAACTTTTTTTAATACGTGAAGATAGTTTCCTTGTTACATAACTTCACGCACCCGACCGAGGGTTGATTTTTTACGGTCGGTTCGTGACCAACTTTTTTTAATACGTGAAGATAGTTTCCTTGTTACATAACTTCACGCACCCGACCGAGAGTTGATCTTTTACGGTCAGTTCGTGACCAACTTTTTTTAATACGTGAAGATAGTTTCCTTGTTACATAACTTCACGCACCCGACCGAGGGTTGATTTTTTACGGTCGGTTTTTAATCTGCTCTTTTGAAATACTTGTTTTCAATTTCAAGAACCTTATAAACTTGCCTGCGGCACTCGCTTTTTTTAACACGTGAAGAAAGTTCGTTTATTACATAACTTTCCGAAGCCGACCGAGAGTTGATCTTTTACGGTCAGTTTCGTACCAACTTTATTGAAAGACTCGTTCCGCTTTCAAAAACTTTGA
>CACYDE010000304.1 GCA_902773045.1 uncultured Ruminococcus sp.
AAAAACTCGTCTCACATTCAAGAACCTTATATTTTTGCCTGCGGCGCTCGCCGCCCCGACCGAGAGTTGATCTTTTACGGTAAGTTCCTGACCAACTTCTTTGAAAAAACTCGTCTCACATTCAAGAACCTTATATTTTTGCCTGCTGCGTTTCGTTAAAAGAAAATTCCGAGAAGTCTTTGAAGAAGTACATCGGTCAGCGAGGCAAATGATATAACAATCAACATATAACAACAGTTTAAAGTCAGTTCACCAAACTTTGATCTCAGAGGCTGTCCGTCAGTCGTTGACTTTCCGAAAAATGTATACAGAACAGAAAGTGAAAAATCTATACAATACTGTGACGCGTAAATGAGCGCCATCGAAGAGATAAACGCACCCGAGAGTATTACTGCTATATAATAAACCAGTCCCTTCAATCCGTACGTCACACAAAGATATCCCGAGATTATCCCGTATTCGTATCCCCTGAAAAATATTACTCCGGGAATAAGTACAACACCCGGCGCGGAAAGCGAAAGACAGAACAGAACCGCGAGGAAAAGAAATGAAACGGAAAACGAGTCCGCAAAGCTTACCACGGGAGACGCTGTTTCGGACGGGATCATTCCGCCCGAAAAGAAAACGTAAATTCCGTTCATTATTTCACCGGAAGTTTGTCCTGCTCTTACTACTCCCAAAATCATTCCAAGAAAAAGTAACGTAATGAAGAAACTTAAAATTCCGTATCTTTTCAGAAAAGCTTTGATATCCGCTTTCAGAGGAGAATAGGGCTTTGCGTTATAGATTTTTTCGGATCGATTCATGGAAACAACAATACTTTTCATGTACAACGTCCTTTCTGCTGTAGAATTCTATAGCAATATCTATGTTGTACATTTTGAAAATATGATTTCGGGAATAGTCATTATTCCTTTATCTCGCCAGTTCGTCCGCTCTCTTTGTGCAGGCATCCATAGCTTCGATTACGGAATTATAAAAATCCTTTTCATCAAGCTTCTCGAGAGCCTTTAATGTTGTGCCGCCGGGAGAGGATACCTTCTTGATGAGAACATCGGGCGAATCACCCGAATTTTCCAACATCTCCGCGCTGCCTTTTAGCGTTGCGCAGACAAGTCTGAGAGCTGCGTCCGGGTCGATTCCTTCTTTTTCGGCATAGTCAACCATAGCTTTTGCGAAAAGGTAAATATAAGCCGGACTGCTGCCGTTAACGGCGATAACGCTGTTCATTTTTGATTCGTCGAGTATCTCGACAACGCCGCCGTTGGAAAACATTTTATAAACATATTCAAAATCTTCATCGGATATATTTCTTCTGCTCATTGCAGTTGCGCCGACTCCGAGAAGAAGGGGAGTGTTCGGCATAACGCGAACCATCGGACAATCGACACCCAACGCATTCTTTATATAATCGGTTGAGATCCCTGCCGCAATTGTAACAATGACCTTTGATCCGGTGACAGCCGACTTTATGCTTTCAAGAACCTCTGCGTAATTCTGAGGCTTCACCGCAAGAACGATAATGTCGCTTACCTTAACTGCGTTTTCCGCACAATCGGCAGTCTCGACTCCCTTTTTCCTCATGATTTCAAGCTTGTCCGCCATAACATCAAAAACGGTAATGTTTTCTGCCGAATCGGGGCTGCTTCCTATAATTCCGTCAATGATCGCAGTCGCCATGTTTCCTGCACCAATAAAACCGATTTTCTTCACAATTTATCACCTTTTCTTTGAAATGTTAATATTTATTACAGTTCTCAAATCAACGTGCGCCAAAAGCTTTACGTAAATATTTTGAAAAAAGTATGCATACGTTGTTAAGCGCTGCGTCGTAGAGAATAAATAATATGTTTCCTAAAATGAGAAATACCCACGGAAGATAAACGCCGCCCACTTCAAAGGCTTCCTTCGGAACCCCGATCAGATAAGTGGCAGCAAAGAAATATACAATACAGAAAAAATTCACGCTGACGAGTTTTATGACTGTTTTGAAAAATTTTTTCTTTGCTATACGGTTTTTTCCTTTTTCGACGCCGTTTTTCAAAACCGGATATTCTCCAAAAAGCAACATAAAAATTATAACAGCTTCTTTGTCCGGAATCAAGAGGAAAGCTAAAAAAGATACGGCTGCCCACACAGCCGCTCCGTATCTCCAACCGAATTCATGACAAACTATCGCAACGCAAAAACCTGCAAACGATGTACACATATATATCGTAACGGGCAGCAGCGGAGTTATAAACATAAAAACCAGTGCCAGCGCCGTCATTATCCCACACAGTGCGGTTCTGAAACTCTTATTTTTCACATTTTATCCCTTTCCGGTTTTTCCGCGCGGTAAAAAGCAGCCGCAGCAGAGATCCATGCAGCAAAGCGACATATAAAGCGAACACGAACTGCAGCCTGCGCCTTTTGGTTTGTACACTTTAAAGAAGCTTTCGTCCGAGCCGTCAAGTTCGTCCATAAGATTTTTATATTCCTCGTTATAGGGGTCTTCTTCGCAGGCTTTTTCCGCGTAAACCTCGGCTTCTTCGAGCCAGCCTCTTTTAAAAAGAATGAAGCCTTTCAGAAAATTCCATTCACTGTTTCTTGAGTCCTTCGGAATTCCGTCAAGCAGCTCTTCCGCGTCATCGTACCTTTTCCGATCAATGAGTCGGCGGACGTCTGCGAATTCCGAAACGGATCGAGTCCATTGAGGAAATTTTTCGCTGTCCGTCCCGGAGAGTTTCATGTTGTTCATTATCAAATCGTAGGCGTCGTCTATTTCTTTCATTTTTTCTTCATTCAGCGACCTATTGCCGCTGTCCGAAAAGTCAGGGTGATATTTCATTGCCGCCCTTTTATATGCCGCTTTAATTTCATCTTCCGAAGAATCGGAAGGAATTCCTAAAATATCGTATGGGTCTTTCATAACGTACCTCAAAATCACGCAGGTGAAGATGACCGGATAAATAAGACGGATCGGAAAAGCCGATATCAGATCTTACCGTATTTTTTGCTTTTATCCTTTTCAAGAATAAACCTGCTCATATTATAAAGTCCTTCAAAGACTATATTGTCTGTTATTGTTTTGAACGGTGAATATTCCGAAGGTATTTCCTTATAAAATCCGAAAATACCTTTCATGGTTTGTTTCAGAAGTTTTCCGCAGTAATCGTTTGTTTCACTGTTTTTCAAAGAAAGCTTGTCCTTTGCCGGGAATCTGTTGATGAGCGGATTGAAGCTTCCCGAACGAATGTCTTTTTCAAGATCGTCGGTCATGTCTGCGAGATAGATCCATCTTCCTAAAAAATAACCGAACCTGAAAAGGCTGTCTTTGATTTCTTCGCAGTCGGAAAGTGATTTCATCAGGAGTCCGAGCATTTTCGCCGTTGGGTCGGCTGCGGCGTCTATACCGCAGTCGGGATCTTTTTCGGCCGCAAGCTGAGAAGACGCCATATCCGAAAGTAAACTGTCGAAAAAGGGATACTTCCCCGCGGCTCGGGATTTTTTCTTTAGGAAAAATGTTTTCAGAAACCGCGCGGTCAGACTTTTGAAAAGACGCTCGTCTGCGGCTGTGTCTGCAAGCTTGTAATAAAAAGCAATAACCGAGAACGCAGCGGCAGCCTCAGCCGAATCATCGTCAATTTCGCAGAAAACGCAGCTTTTCAGAGGATTCAAGGGACATCTTCCTTCAATAACAGAAGCCTCACGTTTTTCTCCGTGAAGCGTGGATATCATCATAGCGAGAAAAACCGCGTCGTAGCTGAGAATGAAACGTGAAGAGAAACCGTAATCACGTCCGAGTTTTTCACAAAGAGAACAGTATACCGATCTGTACAGTTCAAGATCATGCTGAGTCAAAGCCGATTTCCACGGTCTGACATAACCGAACAAAAACAAACTCCCCTTTAAAAAATACCTATAATACAATTTTATTCTACTACAAACGTACGGAGTTATAATTAACAATGTGTAAATTTTCCGACAGATCGGCATACGCTCTTTTTTAAAATTATTAATTCTTCATTAAATTATAAATTTCTTTTTCGGGGGACGGCGGCGTATTGAGCACTTGACCAGAATCGTATCCTCTCCGATAAGTTTGATGTCAGCCCATGGGATCACGATGTCGTCATGACGTCCGAAAATTCCGAAAAACTTTGGTCTGCCGTAGATAATGATCGAAACGAGACACGCTGTTTTTGTGTCTATCTCAACGTCGTCAACACAGCCGAGCCTTACGCCGTCGGATTCGTTTATAACTTCTTTGTGACGCAGTTCCGCAATTCTGCATGCCATAAAATCACCCCTTTGAAATCTTATGAGTTGTGTTTTTCGGACAGTTTATTAGGGTGTGTCAACTCACACTAATAAATATATTCTGAAAAGCTGCGTGAAATTACAAATATATTCAAAAAAACAAGATTGTGTCAGAAATGAGCCGAATTGTAGTAGATTTTGTTAATATTATTGTATATCATACTATTATAATGTTTAATCGGCAGGATAATGTGAAATGAGGTGAAAGTTATGAACAAAACTGTCGGAAAAGGAAAAAAAGCGGAAAGCTCCGCGAAGAAAGATGTTGTTGATCTCAATACCCCTCTGATAAAGCTTGCGTTTCCTGTTTTTATTCAGGCGCTGCTTTCACTTCTGATAGGTTATGCGGATTCTCTTATGCTTACCCGTTATTCCGAAACCGCTGTGGGGGCGGTGGGGAATGCAAATCAGGTTCTTGGCTTTCTGACGCTTGCTTTCACAATAATATCCAGTGCCACGGGAGTTGTCGTTTCGCAGTATCTGGGCGCAAAAGAATTTGATAAGATCAGCAGAATATATACGGTTTCTCTCGCTTTCAATCTTGCTTTGAGCGTCACGGTGAGCGCGGTTGTATTTTTCGGAAGCACAGTTTTGATGGAGCTTATGCAGCTGCCCGATGAGATGATGAACGATTCGGTCAGCTATATGAAAATAGTCGGCGGATTTATGTTTTTGCAGGCGATGACCGAAACGTTCTATCAGATCTTGAGAAGCAACGGAAAAGTTGTTTTCGGAATGGTTGTCGCTCTTGTGACTAATTTTTTGAATATCGCGGGGAATTTCATGTTTCTTTACGGTCCGTTGAAAAGATTGGGGCTGGGAGCGACAGGCGTTGCAGTTTCAAGTGTTTTCAGTCGTTTTGCCGCTCTGATAGTAATTATTGTGTATTTTATCTTCAAAATAGAAGGAAATATTTCTTTGAAGTATCTTTTTCCTTTCCCTAAGGATATATTGAGAAATCTCATAAAACTCGGGATCCCGACCGCAGGAGAAAATATTTCCTATAATATCTCTCAGATCATGATCGTAGCTTTCGTCAATACTCTCGGAACCGTTGCGATCAATACGAAAATATACTGCGGAACGCTGACGAATTTTTCTTATCTTTATTCGATATCCGTAGCGATGGCAACTCAGATAATTGTCGGTCATGCTGTGGGCGCGGAGGATTACGATTTCGCATATAAAAGAGTCTGCAAGTCTATCATTCCGTCGGTTGTGATCTCCGTGGCGATCGCCGTCGTGAATCTGAGCCTGTCACCGGTGACGCTGTCGCTGTTTACGGATAATGCGGATTCTGTCTCTCTCGGGCGGAAAGTGATGTTTATCGCGGTTTTTCTTGAAATAGGAAGAACGTGCAATCTCGTCGTAATAAATTCCATGAGAGCTGCGGGAGACGTTAAATTTCCGACATATTTGGGTATAGCGTCAATGTGGGGAGTTTCCGTTCTTTTTGCTTATATTCTCGGTATTGTTCTTCAAATGGGACTGGTCGGCGTATGGATAGCTATGGCGGCTGACGAGATATTGAGAGGAATAATAGTCGTGATCCGCTGGCGGAAAGGAACATGGAGAAATAAAAGAGTGGTTGAGAAGATATAGGGAATCATAAAGAACTGTCTTTGTTCGGTATTGTCTTATTACTCCGGCAATTAAATAATCGCAAATAGTAAAGCTATTAATCTTACAAGGATACCTTAGGAACTGTTTATAAATAACTTTTCATTTCTGCTTGTCTAATTTGCCCTGAACTGCGTTAAATTTTCTTGAAATACGTTAGTA
>CACYDE010000305.1 GCA_902773045.1 uncultured Ruminococcus sp.
ACTGTATATTATTATGACCGGGGATGTTCGGGAGAAAGCAGTCTGATCTGTTCTAAGGCAATACCGCACTAAGCCGTCAGGCGGTCTTTGTGCGGTGTTGCCTTAAGTAATATATCGCTGCAAGGATAGCGAAATTTGATATTTATAACGAATTAAGAAAGGATCGAAAAATATGTCTGAAAAAGAAAAGAAGTCGGAAGCGGCTTTGCTGAAAGAAAAGCTTGCTTCGAAAAAGCCGGGCGGCGCCTTGACGCTCGATGAGGAAAAAATCAAGCTTGCAGACGAGTTCTGCGAGGGATATAAGGCTTTTATCAACACAAGCAAGGTTGAACGCGAAGCGGTCAGAACAACCGAAAAGATCGCTCTCGCTCACGGCTTTGAAAAATATGACATCAATAAAAAATACAACCCCGGTGATAAGATATACGTTATCAACAGAGGGAAAAACATCGGACTTGCGGTCATCGGAAAGAACGGAACGAAAAACGGAGTTCGTCTGGTGATCGCTCATATCGACTCTCCGCGCCTTGATCTGAAGCCGAATCCGCTCTATGAGTCGAACGATCTTGCAATGTTCAAAACGCATTATTACGGGGGAATTAAAAAATATCAGTGGACAGCTATTCCGCTTTCGCTCCACGGAAGAATAGTCCGTCTTGACGGCGAGATCGTTGACGTTTCGATCGGTGACTGCGAAGACGAGCCGTGTTTCTGCGTTTCCGATCTTCTTCCTCACCTTTCGAGAGAACAGTCGACAAAGCCTGTGGCAAAAGCCTTCACGGGTGAAGATCTCAACGTTCTGATCGGAAGCCGTCCTTTTAATCGGGACAAGGAGTCCGAGCAGGTCAAACTCAATATTCTTAATATTCTTTTTGAGAAATACGGAATCGTCGAATCGGATTTCCTGTCTGCGGAGCTGGATCTTGTTCCTGCGTTCAAAGCCAGAGACGTAGGTTTTGACAGAAGTCTGATCGGCGCTTACGGTCATGACGACAAGGTCTGCGCATATCCCGGCGTTATGGCGGCAGTGACCGTGGAAGATCCCGATGATACATTCATAACGTTCCTTTGCGACAAGGAAGAAATAGGTTCGGACGGAAATACCGGAATGCAGTCGACATTTCTTCGTGATTTTATCGCGGATCTTGCTCAGGCTGACGGAGTGGAGTATCGTCATGTAATGGCGAAATCGACCTGTCTTTCCGCAGACGTTAACGCTGCGTTTGATCCCAACTATCCGAGCGCGTTTGAGGGCAATAACTCCAGTTACTTAAACGGCGGAGTGATTATCACAAAGTATACCGGAAGCGGCGGAAAATACGACACAAGCGACGCTTCGGCAGAGTTTATGGGTCAGATAAGAAGAATGCTTCACAAAAACGATATCCTCTGGCAGACCGGTGAACTCGGCAGAGTTGATCTCGGCGGAGGCGGTACGATCGCCAAATATATCGCAAATCTCAATGTTGACGTTGTTGATCTGGGAGTTCCCGTTCTTTCAATGCACGCGCCGTTTGAAATTGTTTCAAAGGTTGACGTTTATATGGCATTCCTTGCATTTGTCGCTTTCTTTAAGGATAAGCCGGCTGTCGAGTGATAAGATAATATTCTGTTTATCACATCACTGTCCATAACTTGATCTCGATTTTTCAAAATCATCCCAAAGACATGCGCCGAACTTTTGTTATTTTTGGAATAATATAAGTCGTGGATAGTAATGGAAAGATAATATTTGTGCCAAAGTACACATGGCTGTGTTGAAGTCCTCGAAGTGTGATAATACTTTCATACTTTGAGGACGCTCGGTTTATTCGGTGATCCCCTCGAAGGATTCGTTATTGTGTACAGAAAAGAGGAGGTAAGATTTTATGTTGACATTAGGCTGTCATCTTTCGGCGTCAAAAGGTTTTCTTCACATGGGGAAAGAAGCGGTTTCGATCGGCGCGAATACGTTTCAGTTTTTCACAAGAAATCCCCGCGGCTTCAAGGTGAAGGAACTTGACATTGACGACTGTGAGAAATTCACAGAGTTCTGGAAAGAACACGACGGCGGAAAAATTATCGCCCATGCTCCGTATACGCTCAATGCATGCTCTGCGGACGAAAAAACGAGGGAACTTGCCTATATGATAATGTCGGACGATCTTGAAAGGCTCGAACATGTTCCCGGGACTTATTATAATTTTCATCCGGGAAGTCATGTTAAACAGGGAGTTGAAGTCGGAACGGATTATATCGTCGGATTGCTGAACAGGATCATCAGACCCGAGCAGAAAACGATCGTTCTTCTTGAAACTATGGCAGGCAAGGGAAGCGAGATCGGAAGAACTTTTGAAGAACTGAAGGCGATCATCGACAGAGTGGACTGCAAGAATAAAATCGGGGTATGTCTTGATTCGTGTCATGTTTTTGACGGCGGTTATGATATTGTGAACGATCTTGACGGCGTTTTTGAGGAATTCGATAAAGTCATAGGTCTTGATAAGCTTTATGCCGTTCATCTCAACGACAGCAAGAATCCTATCGGCAGCCATAAAGACAGACACGAGCTTATCGGAAAAGGGAACATCGGAATGGAAGCGATCACGGCTTTCATTAACCATAAGGCTGTTCGTGATCTTCCGATAGTTCTTGAAACTCCGAATGACCTTCCGGGTTATAAACAGGAGATCGAAATGCTCAGAAGTGTGTATAAAGAGTAATACCGTTTTCCTCGGAAAGCTGTATAAAACGTAAAGAAAGGAAGCCCGTTTTTCGGACTTCCTTTTTGGTTTCAGTTCTTTCGGCGCTTTGGTTTATTTGACTTCCGCTTCTCTGAGATCCTGCTCACTATCAGGTAACTTAACACGGAGAATGCGGTAACGGATATCAGAAATATTATAAGATCGGGATAGTAACCCAATTTTAAGCCAAGCTTCGCTGCAAAGTACCTGAGCGGCACATGGCAGATATACAGCGGAAGGCTTATTTTACCCAGGAAAAAGGATATTTTATTATCAAGGAAATCTATCCGTCCTTTATCGCTGAATGAGATCATTACGGCAAGCGCCAGAATAAAGATCAGCGTAAGTTCGTATTTGTCGTCGTGATTTCCCGATGCAAATGCGAAAACCAATGCGTAACATGCGATTTCCGTGATTATGAGAACGTACCTGTTGGCTTTGTCGAATATTCCTTTTGACAAAAGCTCATAGCAGACGCAGCCCATAAGAATGCCCGCCAGCGCACGGAAATTTCCCGAGTATAAAAATCCCAGCCAATCTTTTTGCGTTTCTATTGTTCCCAGTGAATGGTGTAAGTAGCAATATGTCCAGATCGAAACAGCAGGCGCAGCATACATTAATGCTTTTCTGTGTTTTAACATTAACGGAGCAAGGATCATCATGACGAGGAGCATGGCAGAAATATACCATTCGTGATAGAACCGTGAATCCTCTGGCGCGCCGAGCATTTGAAGGTAAAATACACTCGGAAAAGCGTTGCAGATCTTTGAGATCAGACTCTTAAATCCGTCGTAATATAGAAACAATCGGTCTGCCGCGACAAGTATTACGGCGATGATCTGATACGAAAAAACAGACAGGTATTTCTTTTTGATGAAGGAAACGCCGACTTCCCAAGCGTCGCTTTCGTTTTCGTCGTATTTTTTCATTGATTTGGCGAAAAGAAACCCCGAAACGAGAAAGAAAAATTCAACCGAAAAGTATGCTCCTTGAAATCTCTCGTTCGGATAATCAACGACGCCGTTAAAGTGGAGCGCCGCCACGAAAAGCGAAAAGACAAATCTTAAAAAATCTATCGTTCCGTTTCTCCCGCCGGTAAGCTTGTTGGTTTTGTTCATTTTATTTTTATCCCTTCTGATTATAAGGCGCTGAAATGCTTAGGAACTGTTTATAAATAACTTTTCATTTCTGCTTGTCTAATTTGCCCTGAACTGCGTTAAATTTTCTTGAAATACGTTAGTA
>CACYDE010000306.1 GCA_902773045.1 uncultured Ruminococcus sp.
ACTAACGTATTTCAAGAAAATTTAACGCAGTTCAGGGCAAATTAGACAAGCAGAAATGAAAAGTTATTTATAAACAGTTCCTTAGTCAATCCGATTTCGCTGAGGCAGTTTATTTTCTGCACTGATTTGCTGCGTCAGCGACCAAAGGCTCTGCCTTTGAAAACCGCCAACGCCCGAAGGAAGTGCCCTTGGGGTACTTTTGAAAAAGTTGGATCAAAACTTTAATATTGTTTTTTATCACAACAAGTTAAGATCATCGGTCATATCCGTATTTTTTCAAAGATTCCGAAACGTAGTCAAAAACCTGCGCCGCAAGCTCCTCGCCGTTTTGAACCGCGTCAATATCAAACCATTTTATTTCCTTATCCCTCAGAAACCACGTAAGCTGTCTTTTCGCATAGCGCCGCGACTGTTTTTTCAATTCATCCACAGCTTCTTCCAAGGTCTTTTCACCTTCGAAATAAGGGATAAATTCTTTATATCCTATCGCCTTTCGGGCTGTCCGGCTGCATTCGCCTCCGAGAACCGTCCTCGCCTCTTCCACAAGTCCGTTTTCTACCATGATATCAACGCGCCTGTTTATACGATCGTAAAGAAACTGCCGTTCTTTCGCTTTGAGTCCTATCTTGACCGTATTGTACGGTGAACCCGAAAGCTTCGATCTTCTGTTGTGTTCGGTCATGGTAATGCCCGTTGTCCTGTAAATTTCTATCGCCCGGATAACTCTTTTGAGATTGTTCGGGTCTATTCTCATCGCCGAGTCGGGATCAAATCCATTAAGTTCTTCAACAAGCGATTGAGCGCCGTATCTTTCTGCTCTTCCTCGGAGTTCTCTTCGAAGTTCTTCATCTGCATCATTTTCCGCAAAATCAATGTTATTACTAAGAGAGTCAACATATAGCCCTGTACCTCCAACAAGAATCGGTAATTTCCCCCTTGACGAAACGTCAAGTATTTTTTCTTTCGCAAGCTCCACAAAGCGTGCCACGCTGAACGTTTCATTTGACGGGAGAAATCCGATCAAATGATGAGGCACTCCGCCCATTTCCTCAGCCGTAGGTTTAGCCGTTCCGATATCCATTCCTTTGTATATCTGCATCGAATCAGCCGAGATCACCTCTCCGTCAAAATGCTTCGCGAGCCCGACTCCAAGCCCTGTTTTTCCCGAAGCAGTCGGGCCGACGACAGAAACAAGCGGTATTTTTTCTTTTATTTCCATATTACTGTATTCTTCCGAACTGTTTCTCGATCTGGTACTTTGTCAGTATGATCGAAGTGGGTCTTCCGTGAGGACAATACCTGTAGTTCGGGTCACTTTCCATAGTTTCGTATAATTTAAAAAGCTCCTCGGGAGAGCTGAGATCTCCGCCTTTTATCGCGCTTCTGCACGCGATATTATGATAGAGCCAGTCGGTGTATTCGTCGGAGATATCCTTCCTGTTTTCAAGAATATGATCCGCCATCTCCTCAACGGTAGCCGAAACGTCAAAAGCGTCGATGAACGACGGCGCAGAGCGCACAAGAACGGTGCTTCCTCCGAAATCGTCAATTTCAAAGCCCGATTCGGACATCACTTCAAGATTCTCCATGATCCCTCGGTGCTGCTGTTTGGAAAGGTTAACGGCTATCGGCTCCAGAAGATACTGTGCAAATTTCTTTCCCTGCTCCCTTTTCAGTTTTTCGTAAATGATCCTCTCGTGGAGAGCATGCTTATCCACCATTACGATCTCATCGTTTCTCTCTATGATTATGTAAGTTTTGAACGCTTCACCGATGTATCTCACCTTAGCTTCGTTCGTTGGGATTATTGTATTTATTTCTTCCGATCCGATATCGTCCGAGGCGGAGATCTGTTTCTCTTCCGCACATTGCTTGTCCGATAATGCGCTTATAACGTCCGCCTTCCCGGACTCTCCTGCGTGATCGGTCTTTTCAGCAATAATACTGCCGGTATCTTCTTCCCGATCCGAAACGGTATACTCTTTAACATTATCGTTATATATATCTTCATCATCGTCGACCGCAATATCAATGCTTCCGTATTTCGGCTTAAAACCGATATCATACGGTGAAGGCACAGTCTGCCGGGGAAAGACAGGGTCAACGGCGCAGTCGTTCAGAGACGTCGGAAGATCGTTTGTCGGGATGTCCGCTTTATTGTCCTTTACGGGAGACGCCGCCGTGTTTTTCTCTGTCCTGTCCACAGACGGGGAGTTGTGCGAGATATCGTTCAAAAGACTGCCGTAAGAAGCAGCGGCGGATTTTTCGTTTCTTAATGACGGACGGATTATAGGCTCGTTTTTTATTTTCTCCGCAGTATACTCCGACATCGTGAACGGTTTCTGAACGATCGTTTTGTCGACAAGATCATCTATGATACTCCGAGGATCAAGCTTGAAATTCTTCACCGTATCCCCTTCGATCAGCGCCGATCTCACCGCGTGGTAGACCGCCTCAAAGATCGGCTTTTCATTCACAAACCTCACTTCGATCTTCGCAGGGTGAACGTTAACATCAACAGCGTTAAACGACAAACCGATATGAAGAACACAGCCGGGGAATTTTCCGACCATTACCATTCCTTTGCAGGCTTCCTCAAGCGCCGCCATGGCAGTGCGGCTTTTCACAAATCTTCCGTTGATGAAAAAATTCTGCATGGCGCGCGACGCTCTCGCAGCCTGAGGCTTCGTAACATACCCCGTCACCGTAATTCCGTTCAGTTCATAATTCACAGGAACGATATCTCTTGTGAATTCACGTCCGAAAACGGAGTATATGCAGTTTTTAAGATTACCGTCACCGGAAGTGACAAGAGTCTGTTTGTTGTCGCGTATAAAAGTGAAAGCGACCTCACTGTGTGACAAAGCGATTTTATCTATAACGGAAGCGACTGCATTCGCTTCCGAAACATTCTTCTTCAAAAACTTCATTCGCGCGGGAACGTTATAGAAAAGATCTCTTATAACAAAGGTCGTTCCCTTCGGGCAGCCTGCGTCTTCAAACACCGCTTCGTCTCCGCCCTCAATGACATAATGCGTTCCGATCTCGTCGCTTTCCGCTTTTGTCAAAAGATCAACTTTAGAAACAGCGGAGATCGAAGCAAGCGCTTCACCTCTGAATCCGAGCGTACCGATCGAATCGAGGTCGTCCTGAACCTTGACCTTGCTGGTGGCGTGGCGAAGAAAAGCATTCCTGATATCGTCGCGCATTATGCCGCTGCCGTTGTCGGTGACACGCATCATGGTGACGCCGCCGTCGCGGATCTCGACAGTCACCGAGGACGCGCCGGAATCTATCGAATTTTCCACCAGTTCCTTAATTACGGAAGAAGGTCTTTCAACCACCTCTCCTGCCGCAATAAGCTCCGCCACATGTTTTTCAAGAACATTTATCTTTCCCATCTCGCACCACGCTTTCTGTTCTCGGCTCGGCAGCCGCCTCCTCGTGCGGCGCTGCGCCTTTATCGTTCATATATATTTTTAATCGCACATATTTTTCAGTTCATAAAGCTTGTTAAGCGCCTCTATCGGCGTCAGCGTATTCACGTCTACGGCGCGGATATATTCCTCAAGACGCGAATTTTGCTGAGGTATCAAAGATATCTGAGGTTCGGGGTCACTGATGACCTCACGCTTTTTCTTTTTCGTTCGTTCGTTCTTTTTTCCGCTTTCCAGTTCTTTGAGGATCGCTTTCGCCCGGACAATAACGGATTCCGGAAGTCCCGCAAGCTTTGCAACTTCGATGCCGTAGCTGTCATCGGCGCCTCCCGGAACTATCCTTCTCAGAAATGTTATATCGTCTCCGCGCTTTTTGACCGCAATATTATAGTTTTTAACGCCGTCAAGAAGCTCCTCCATAACGGTAAGCTCGTGATAATGCGTAGCGAATAATGCTCTTGCTCCGAGTTTTTTCTTATCCGCAACATATTCAAGAACGGCTCTTGCGATACTCATTCCGTCGAATGTCGACGTTCCTCTTCCGATTTCGTCAAGTATAAGCAGACTCTGAGGAGTTGCGTTTTTTATGATCTCGGCGACCTCGTTCATTTCAACCATAAACGTCGACTGACCGCTTGCGAGATCGTCGCTTGCTCCGACTCTCGTGTAAATAGCGTCGGTTATCGCAATCTTCGCGCTGCCCGCAGGAACGAAAGAACCCATCTGAGCCATCAGAACGATCAGCGCCGTCTGACGCATATAAGTTGACTTTCCCGCCATATTCGGACCTGTAATTATCGCAACGCGGTTATCCTTCCCGTCCAGGATCACGTCGTTGGGAACAAACGGCGCGTCGGTCAGAAGCTTCTCCACAACAGGGTGACGTCCGTCTTTGATAATTATCTCTCCGTTTAAATTCACATCGGGACGGCAGTATCTCATATCCACAGCAGTCACCGCAAAAGAGGTCAGAACGTCAAGCCGCGCCGCAGCGTTGGCAGTGGTCTGGATACGTTCAAGATTTTCGGCGACTTTATCGCGAACCTGAGTGAAAAGCCGGTATTCAAGCGCAACGGCTCTTTCCTTTGCTCCGAGGATCTTTCCCTCAAGCTCCTTAAGCTCCGCGGTAATAAACCTCTCGCAATTCGTAAGAGTCTGTTTTCTTATGTATGTATCGGGAACAAGATTTTTGTACGAATTCGAAACCTCAATGAAGTAACCGAAAACTCTGTTATAGCCGATCTTCAATTTCGGGATCCCCGTCTTTTCCCGCTGCTGAGCTTCAAGCCGCGCAAGGATACCCGTAGAATCCGACATATCGCCTTTAAGAAAATCTATATCCTTGTCAAAGCCTTCGCGTATAATTCCGCCCTCGCGAACGGAAAACGGCGGATCTTCGACGATCGCTCTGTCGATCAGATCCCGGACATCTTCCAGCGGATCAATATCGGCGTATATATTTTTCAGTTCCGTAGATCTTACGCTCTCGAGATTTTTCTTTATCGTCGGGATCCTTCCGAGAGCCGCTTCAAGCGATCTGAGATCTCTTGCGTTTGCCGAACCGTAGACTACTTTCGTCATAAGACGCTCGATGTCAAAAACTCCGCTGAGAGCTTCTGTCGTTTCACCTCTGAGAACGGCGTCGGAAACAAGCTCCTCGACCGCATTCTGACGGCGGATTATCGCAGCGCAGCTTAACAGAGGCTGTTCGATCCATTTACGTATCAGACGTTTTCCCATCGCTGTTTTGGTATTGTCCAGAACCCAGAGAAGAGAACCCTTCTTCTCTTTCGAGCGCATAGTTTCCGTCAGCTCAAGATTTCGCATTGTATTGTAATCCATGCGCATAAAGCGATTTTCACCATACAACTCCGGTCTGCTTATCCTTTCAAGACCGGTTTTCTGAGTTTCGGAAAGATACCTCAAAAGTCCGCCTATGGCTCTTACGACTCCGTTCTGACCGTCGAGAGAAAGCGATTCAAGATCGTTTTTCTTAAAATGCGCCAAGATCGTTGCGGCCGCTTCGTCATAGCCGAAATATTCATCGCCGACCATTTCGACCGCCGCGCCAAGCTTATCCTTAATAAAAGGAACAGCGGGCTTCAGCTTGTCGACTTCGCCGCCTATCAGTATCTCTTTGGGGTTATATCGTGAAAGCTCGCTTTTGAGATGCGCTGCGTCTTTGCTGAAATCGAGGTCGCAGCCGTAAAGTTCGCCGGTGGAAATATCGCAGAACGCGGCAGAGTGTTTTTCCCCTATCGTAAATATCGAAGCAATAAAATTATTCTTCGATTCGTCCAGCATCGAATCCTCCATTACCGTTCCCGGAGTAATAACTCTGATGATATCACGCTTTACCAAACCGCGTGCGGTCGCGGGATCCTCGGTCTGTTCGCATATCGCGACCTTATATCCCTTTGAAACAAGCTTCGCGATGTACCCCTCGCAGCTGTGAAAAGGAACTCCGCACATAGGCGCGCGCTCCTCCTGACCGCAGTCTCTTCCCGTCAGAGTAAGCTCCAGCTCCTTTGAAGCGAGTATTGCGTCATCGTAAAACATCTCGTAAAAATCCCCGAGTCTGAAAAAAAGGATACTGTCCTTATTTTTTTCTTTTATTGCAAAATATTGTTTCATCATCGGTGACAGTTCCGCCATATTCTCCACCTCCTTATATTGTTAAAACCTTGCTTTTGCAAACGGCATTCTCTTAGGAACTGTGAAGAAATAAATTTTCAATTTATGCTTAGGATAATTTGTTCTGAACAAGGCAAATTTTTGCAGGAATAC
>CACYDE010000307.1 GCA_902773045.1 uncultured Ruminococcus sp.
ACGCCAGTTTGCCTTCGTCCTCCGCCTTGCTCTGCACTCACCGGCATCGTCTCCTTTTGTCCGTCTATTTATTTGGATTGCTATAAGAAAACGTAAACGTTTTCTTAGTTAAGTTGATGACATTGGGGAAAAGGGGTATGGGTGACGACTAAAGCTATGGCCGAAGAATAAGCTCGGATTCGACAGCGAAAACTGTTCTTTACATAGAGAACTTACGATAGCCCCTACATTCATTGTGATTTTGATAAGTAAATTAATGAAAGCAAGTGGATAAAATGGAAACTCGGCTGCTGCTGCCTACAAAAGAAAATATAGAACTTACTGCGCAAGCACTCGCAAACGGTCAGCTTGCTGCGATTCCTACGGAAACGGTCTACGGTCTTGCGGCGAACGCACTTGACGGTGACGCTGTTCGAAAAATTTTTGAAGCAAAAGGTCGTCCTATGGACAATCCTCTGATCGTTCACGTTTCCGATCTCGCTTCTGTCAAAAATATGGAGCTTGTCAGCGAGATCCCGCCGAAAGCCGTGAAGCTTGCGGAAAAATTCTGGCCGGGACCTCTCACGATAATAATGCCCAAGGGGAAAGCCATTCCGAATGAGGTGAGCGCAGGTCTTGAAACGGTTGCGATCCGTTTTCCGTCTCACCCTGTGACAAGAGCACTGATCTCAGCCGCAGGAGTTCCGCTTGCCGCGCCGTCCGCAAACACATCCGGTTCGCCGAGTCCGACGTCCGCCGCTCATGTTATGCACGATATGTCGGGGAAGATACCGTATATCATCGACGGAGGAATATGCGAAGTCGGCGTTGAATCCACAGTGGTCACCACCGTTTCGGATACGCCGATGCTTCTTCGCCCCGGTGGGATAACCCTCGAACAGCTTCGCGAGGCTGTGGGGGAGGTAGATGTTTCCGAAGCGGTGCTTTTCAAGCTTAAAGAAGGTCAGAAGGCGGAAAGCCCCGGCATGAAGTATAAACATTATGCGCCGAAAGCAAATCTTATATTAATAAAATCCGACGATGAAAAATATATTGAATATGTAAACAGCCGCAAAAACGACAATGTGGGTGCGCTCTGCTACGATGAGGACGAAGAAAATCTTTCAGTAAAAACGTTTCCTTTCGGAAAGAAAAATGATTTCGAAAATCAGGCGAACAGGCTTTTTGACGCTTTGAGATCCATCGACGAAACGAACCTCACAACGGTCTACGGCAGATGTCCCGAAACTTACGGAACGGGAATGGCAGTTTACAACCGCCTCATCAGAGCGGCAGGATTTGAGGTGATCGAACTTGCGTAAATTTACTGTAATTGGTCTGACGGGACCCACCGGTTCCGGAAAAAGCACGGTTTCAAGGTTCTTCGAGGAAAACGGATTCGTAATCATAAACGCGGACGAGATCGCAAGAGAATCCGTCGCCAAGGGAAGCAGCTGTCTTAAACAGCTTTGCACCGTTTTCGGAAACGATATCCTTGCTCCCGGCGGAAGCCTCAACAGAAGGCTGCTTGCGCAAAGAGCTTTTTCCTCGGAGGAAAATACCCGCCTTTTAAACGATATCACTCACCCGTGGATATTTTTGAGGGTGATGAAGATCTGCCGTGAAAATATAGATTCGGGAAACAATAAAATTTTATTTGACGCTCCGGTTCTTTTTGAAAGCAATTCGGATATTATGTGCGACTGCACAGTGAGCGTTATCGCTCCCCGAAAAATAAGAGCGGAAAGGATCAAAAAACGTGACGGACTCAGCGAGGAAGAAGTAAAAAAAAGAATGTCGGCTCAGAAAGAAGATGATTATTACGTCAATCGCTCGGATCATGTGATAGACGGTTCTCTGACGCTTGATGAAATAAAATTGAAGGTCAGAGAAATTACCGACAAATTTTTATAAATTTCTTTTACGGAAGCGTATATGATATAAGGAGGCTGATTATGGCAAAATCAAAAAACAAGAGTAAAGTTCCTTTTATGATAATATCGGGGCTTCTCGGTCTTTCGATACTTATACCCGTAATACTGCTCATAATTTCCGCCGTGTTCAATGAAAAAGCTACCGAGGATTTCACGAAAAGTCTTTATCCCGTTAAATATGAGGGCTACGTTGAGCAGGCGTCGAGAGAATTTGACGTTGACGTTTGTCTGATCTACGGAGTGATACGAACCGAAAGCAATTTCAATCCCGACGCGGTGTCGAATGCTGGAGCGATAGGTCTGATGCAGATCATGCCCGAAACATTCACATGGCTTCAGAATTATCGTTATGATTTCGCTCCCGATAAGCTTCTTGAAAGCGACAAGCTTTACAGTCCGAAAACCAACATCGAATACGGAACGTTTTTTTTAAAATATCTTCTCGATCTTTATGACGGCGATGAGTCGCTTGTGATATGCGCTTATAACGCCGGTCACGGAAACGTCGATTCATGGCTTGCGGACGGAACGATACCGCAGCATGACGTGACTCCCGAGGACGTTCCTTTCTCGGAGACATCAAACTATCTCAGACGTGTTTCGGAGTCAAGGGATATGTACAGACAGCTCTATTTTTCCAATATAGAAATAAGTTCCAAAAGCGGCATCGGATCGGAAAACACGGACGAAGCCGGGGAGTCGATGTCAAACGAATCCGAGATTTTTGATGAAACAGCGTCCGAGGAAGAGTTCATTGACGGGAACGCCGACGGCGGTGAAAATAACGACGTTCGGGATGACGGTGAAAACGCTGAAGCTTTTAATGAAGAAGATAATAATTATTACGGGAAAAACGAATATGTTCCCGAAGAGGAAATATACTGATATCCATTTATAAAATTAGACTTATAGCAAACCAAACAAATATCCAGACAAGTTCGACGCCCCGGTAAGCGCATAGCTGCGTTGTCGTCCTCGACATACGCCAGTA
>CACYDE010000308.1 GCA_902773045.1 uncultured Ruminococcus sp.
AACAGTCGGCGAAGAGCCGTCACTGTCGCTCGGCATGTAAACAGTCGGCGAAGAGCCGTCACTGTCACTCGGCATATAAACAGTCGGTGAAGACCCGTCACGATCACTCGGCATATAAACAGTCGGTGAAGACCCGTCACGATCACTCGGCAAGTAAACGGTTGGAGAAGAACCGTCCTCATCTGCCTTTGAGAGTGACAAAGATTTTTTCGGATTTTTCGGCTGATAATTTTCTTCGGATGGAATATAAACTGTTTTGGAAGCTCCCGGATCGGTGTAGATTCGCTTGTTAAATTCCTCCAGAGTCTGACAGCGTGCTTTGTAATCGGGCTGAAGCGCATATTTCAAAGCGTAATAAATATTATCGGGAATCTTTTTTGATTTCTTGAAAGGCTTGAGGAGAGGGAACAGATAGTCGGTCTCCTTGTCCGTTTCGTTTTTCGGTTCTTCTCCGGAAACGGAGTAATAGATCACTGCAGCGCACGAAAAAACGTCCGTATAAAGACCGTTGGGCTGAGAATGATTTTTCTGCTCGGGCGGCGCATACGCCGAAGTTTCCCTTTTGACGGGGCTTTCGGTTTCCTTGGGCTGAGCGATGCCGAAATCGATCAGAACAAATTCGTCTTTGTTTTTCTTGTTTTTGCGGATCATAATGTTCTGCGGTTTAATGTTTTTGTGGATAATGTTTTTATCGTGAAGCTTTGCGAGATCATTCAGAACAGGCTCCATATAACTGTAAAGCTTTTCCCAGTCGTATGCGCCTTCTCTTTTCACGCGGTCAAAAAGAGTTTCTCCCTCGATGTATTCGCTGACCACGTAAAGCGTGTTGTTTTCCGAAAACCACGCCTTGACTTTAACGATATTTTTAAGCCTGTCGCTGTCGGAAAGCGTGATGCATTCTTTTCTTGTGTTTCTCATGAGGACGTCAAGGGAGATCTCATTTCCGTAGGAAACTTTAAAAGAATCCTTGTTATCTTTTTTTACATCTCTTTTGAAAACACTCTTATAAAACGTTTCGGTAATAACAACCTTTTCATCGTCCTTCGTGTCAAAACCAATGTATGCAATCGAGAAATTATTTGAACCTATACTTTTTCCTACGAAATATCTTCCTTCGCCGAGGGTCGTTCCTGCGGGAAGTTCAAAACTTTTACTTTCATGAACGCTGTGTTTTGCTCCGCATTCGGGGCAAAACGGCATTTCCACTTCGTCAAGCTTGGTCATGCAGTGATAGCAGTAACTCATAATGTTCACCGTCCTGTCAATATCTATAATAGCTGTTTTTATTATCAATATAAAAAACTACTACTAAATAATTATATATAATATTATTCTAACATCTAAACGGAAAATAATCAACAGTTTTCGTCAAAAACTTTTTGTCATGCAGTAATAATTTGATGAAGATCCTGAAAAATTGATGATTGTTTGTTTTGCACAATTTTTGTACAAGAAATTTAACTTGAATTAAATAAAAATATATGTTAAAATGAGGGTGGCACCGTTCAATAACCAATTAACGGTATTTCGTGGCGTTTGCCATCACACTAAAAATATCGAAAATCCGACGTTTTATCTTTGGAAAAATATATGTGCGGTGCTGCATGAATAATATATCAAGAGAATAAAAAAGTGAGGGTTTCAGAATGAAAAAAAATAAGGTTTTAGCGCTGCTTCTTTCGGCTTTGATCCTGACGTCTGCTTCCGTGTCCTCGGCGAGTGCTGCGGAAACAGAATCGGCGCCGTCTGTTTACGCAGCTTCATCCGAAGTGAGCGCCGATATGACAGAGTGGACGCCGCCTGCGGCTGCTGCCGATATACCGATTGAAAGCGGCGAGATCTTAACTTACGAAGATTTTAAGTATAGGATCGTTGAAAACGGAACGGTTTCTATCGTTAAGTATACGGGAAGCGACACAAGCGTTACCGTTCCGAGCGAGATCGACGGTGTGAAAGTAACAATGATAGGAATAAATGCTTTTGCCGGTTTTAACACCCTGACAAGCATTGTGCTGCCGGATTCGCTGACGACGATCGGAGAGAGCGCGTTTGCAGGCTGTGAATTGCTGTCGGGAATTAGTTTCCCGAATTCCTTGGCAGCTATCGGTGGTTCAGCTTTTGTCGAATGTAATTCGCTGGAGAGCATTCGTCTTCCCGATTCGGTGAAAATGGTCGGAGAAGCCGCTTTTATGGATTGCAAGCATATGACAAGTGTTACTCTTTCCAATTCTATGGTCAAGCTCGCAAGCGGCACTTTTTATGGGTGTGAGGCTTTGACAAGTGTGAATATTCCTGAATCGGTAGAAGAAATAGGCGATTTTGTTTTTTATTACTGCTATTCGCTCAGTGATGTTACGATCCCGTCATCTATCACAAAAGTCGGCAGGGACGCTTTTTACAGTACGAGATGGCTCAGTAATTATCCTGATGAGTTTGTGATCGTCGGAGACGGTCTTTTAATCAATTATAAAGGCTCATCGAACAACGTGGTTATCCCGGACACGGTTAAAACTATCGGTTCATCAGCATTTTTTTTCAACTCGAATTTGATATCAGTCACCATTCCCGACTCCGTGACGAAGATCGGGGAAGATGCTTTCCGTCAGTGCCACGCGATGCAAAGCGTGACGCTTCCGAATTCCATCACCGAGATCGGTGCAAATGCTTTTATGTTTTGCTCCGAGCTGACAAGCATTAATATTCCCGATTCGGTGACTACTCTCGGAAATATGTGCTTCTTCAACTGTGCGTCTCTGAAAAAAATTGTTATTCCCGATTCTGTGACAACGATCGGTTATTCGGTATTTGCGCTGTGTACGTCGCTGGAAGACGTTACTCTTTCAAATTCCCTGACCTCGGTCGGATACCGTATTTTCAAAGACACGCCGTGGGAGAACAATAATCCTGAGGAATTTATTATCTCGAACGGAATCCTGATCAGATATAACGGCTCGGAATCGTCTCCGGTAATTCCCGATTCGGTGACGAAGATCGGAGGAGGAGCTTTTGAGGCATGCTATGATGTGAGAAATGCCGTTATCCCGGATTCGGTGACGGAGATCGGAGTTTATGCTTTCTCTGAAAATATGTTCCTCGAAAGCGTTGAAATTCCCGATTCGGTGAAACTCATCGGAGCGTATGCGTTCAAAGAATGTACTGCGTTGGAAGACGTTCAGATCTCCGGCTCGGTGAAATCGATCCAGACCGATGCATTTGACGCAACAGCGTGGCTTGATTCCCATCAGGAAGAATTCGTGATTGTAGGAGACGGCGTTTTGATCAAGTACAGAGGTTCGGATGAAGAGGTTGTGATCCCGGATTCGGTAAAGATGATCGGCGGCGCTGCGTTTGGTCAGTGTGATTCGGTGAAAAAGGTTACGATCCCTCGTTCGGTGACCGAGATCGGAGAATATGCGTTTGTGAGCTGCGGTTCTCTGGCGAGTATAGATATTCCCGATTCGGTGACGAAGATCGGTGCGCTCGCTTTTTATTACTGCAGTGTGCTTCAGGGCATTGTGATCCCCGATTCGGTGACCGAGATCGGAGAACTTCTTTTCGTTAAATTGCCTGTTGTTGTTTACTGTAAGCCGGATTCAAGCGCGGAGCAGTATTCAATTGACAACGGAGTTCCATTCGCATATTATGAAGATACGGATGAACCTTCCGATCATCTTCTCGGAGACATTGACGATGACGGAGAAATTACCGCAAATGACGCTATTATGGCGCTCAGATTTTCGATCGGCGCCGACGAATACGGTGATGATATGATAAAGATCGCAGACGTTGACGGTGACGGAGAGATCACGGCGAATGACGCTATCATGATCCTGCGCGCAAGCATAGGTCTTGAAAATCTGGGAAAATAATCTTATAACTCAAATTTCACCATGCTCGGAATTACAATAATTACAGAGTCTATCGTGCGTTGTCGATGTAAAGAATAGTTTTCGCTATCGAATCCAATCATGTTCTTCGATCAAAGCTATTTTCGTCACCCGTACCCCATCTGGGCTGTCGCCCAGAACCCATTCAATCGGTTACTCAAACTCTGTTTTATACTATAGCAATCCAAACAAATAGACGGACAAAAGGAGACGATGCCGGTGAGTGCAGAGCAAGGCGGAGGACGAAGGCATACTGGCGTA
>CACYDE010000309.1 GCA_902773045.1 uncultured Ruminococcus sp.
GACGAGTTTTTTCAAAGAAGTTGGTCAGAAACTTACCGTAAAAGATCAACTCTCGGTCGGGGCGGCGAGCGCCGCAGGCAAAAATATCAGATTTTTGAAATGTGAGACGAGTTTTTTCAAAGAAGTTGGTTAGGAACCTACCGTAAAAGATCAACTCTCGGTCGGGTTCACAGAGTTATGTAACTCTAAAACTATTTTCTCGTGTTAAAAAAAGTTGGTCAGGAACTAACCGTAAACTATCAACTCTCGGTCGGGTTCATAAAGTTATGTAACTCTAAAACTATTTGCACGTGTTTAAAAAAGGAGGGATTTTGTGGCGGGATATCAGATAAATCCTGACAAGAATATTGAAAAAACGATGAGGACGGTACAGTTTTTTAATTTGTACTTTGAAAAGTTTAAATATATTTTTCTGGCGAATATTCTGTTTATAATGTTTAATGCTGCGGCGGTTGGGTGGATCTATCTGACCTATATTATTCTTGATGGAATAAATATTATCGCTGCGGCCTCTTCAATAATAATTTTAAATGTCGGAATGGCGGGAATAACAAATGTTTGCAGATATATTTACACAAAAAAGGAATTCTCAATGAAAAAAGCCTTTTTTGGCGGACTCAAAGAAAACGGATTGAAGTTTCTTCTTCACGGAGTAGTTTTTTACATGGTTTTCTCTGTCAGCTATTCCTCTTTAGCACTGTATTACAACGGAACGAAAAGTAATTTCCTTTTCTGGGGTCCTTTCATCATAACAGCTCTGATTTCCATTTTTGTTCTTTTTGCTTCATATTATTTGAATATAATGACGGCAACGATGGATCTGAGTCTTAAAAATATCTACCGCAATTGTATACTCTTTTCTTTTGGAGAGATAAAAAACAATTTTCTTGCGACGATCGCACTGTTGATTTTTGGCGCTGTTATTTTCACGATCGCCGTTATAATCAACCGTCCGATCATAATTCTCGCTTTATGCGGAATAATCGGAATTTTCATTGCACCGTCAACGATCCAGTACATAATTACATTTTATGTTTACGACAGCATGATAGATATTCTTGACGAATCAACAATAAAAGAAAAATCAGAAGAAAAAAACGAAAAGCCAAAAATTAATATTAACCGGCAGGAAGCCGAGGAAATGTCGAAAATAGCAAACGAATCTCACGGAAGTTCAAAAGCTTCCGATGAAGATGAATACATTTATTATAACGGAAAAATGGTTAAACGTTCTCTTCTCGATCAATCAAATGAATACAATGACTGATAACAAAAACCGGCTGACCTTGAATCAAAAAATCAAGGCTGCCGGTTTTTATCGGTTCTATAATCTACGCATTATAATTATAATTTAAAAAGGGATCATCAGATGACGACCCCTTTTTAAATATTAACTTAAATCAATTACTTAACCATGCTTGCAACTTCTGCTGCGAAATCGTCCTGACGCTTCTCAAGGCCTTCGCCCTTTTCAAAACGAACGAACTTTGTGATCTTGATTAATCCGCCGAGAGCCTTTGCAGTTTCATTTGTGTAAGCAGCAACAGTCTTGGAGCTGTCTTTAACGAACTCCTGATCTACGAGGCAGTTTTCCTTGTAGAACTTTCCAACCTTACCCTCAACGATCTTAGCGAGAACCTGCTCGGGCTTGTTAGCCATCTTGGGATCCTGCTTCATCTGAGCGATCATGATCTCTTTCTCGTGGTCAATAACCTCTGCCGGAACATCAGTCTCATTGAGATACTGTGTGTTAAGAGCTGCGATCTGCATTGCAACGTCCTTTCCGTAAGCAACGAAATCGGGATTGGAAGCGTCGATGTCTGTTTCAAAGTTTACGAGAACGCCGATCTTTCCGCCTGCATGAACATAAGCAACAGAAGCGCCTTCGAATCTTTCAAAACGTCTGATCTTGATGTTCTCACCGATAACCTGGATCTTCTCCTGAAGAAGATCTGCAACAGTTACGTCTGTTCCCTCTGCTTTGCACTGAGCAAGAGCGTCAACATCAGCAGGATTCTGAGCCATGACTGTATCTGCAAGAGTTTTTACAAAGTTCTGGAAATCAGCATTCTTTGCAACGAAGTCAGTCTCAGCGTTAACCTCGATAACAACGCCGACATTGCCTGCTTCATTTGTTGCAGCGTAAGCTACGCCCTCGGCTGCAATTCTGCTTGCCTTCTTGGCTGCCTTTGCAAGGCCCTGCTCTCTCAAAATATCAATAGCTGCGTCCATATCGCCGTTAGCTTCGGTCAAAGCTTTCTTACAGTCCATCATACCGCAGCCTGTTTTCTCTCTAAGGGACATAACGTCCTTTGCTGTAAATGCCATTGTATTCAACCTCCGAATAAAATATTATACTTCAAATCAATTGTTTGAAAATTAAACGATCTTAAACTTCCGTGAATTTATGGCTTTGACCGTCCGCCAAAGCCATAAATTACTAAAAGCAAGCGGAAATTTCATTAAAAATGAGAGCTTTCCAAAGAATTACTCTTCTGTCTCTTCCTCAGCTTCGTCCTCATCCTTGATCTCTGCTGCTCCCATCTGACCCTCATGGCCTTCGATGATCGCATTAGCGATAGTTCCTGCGATAAGCTTAACAGCTCTGATAGCGTCATCGTTTCCGGGGATCACATAGTCGATCTCATCGGGATCACAGTTTGTGTCAACGATAGCCACTATCGGGATACCGAGCTTCTTAGCCTCTGCCACTGCGATTCTCTCCTTGCGGGGATCAACAATGAACAAAGCGCCGGGGATCTCACCCATGTTCTCGATACCGCCCATGAACTTCTCAAGCTTCTCGATCTCATGCTTAAGTGTGATAACTTCCTTCTTCGGAAGAAGATCAAACGTTCCGTCAGCTTCCATCTCGCGAAGCTGCTTAAGTCTTGCGATTCTGCGGCGGATAGTTGTGAAGTTTGTGAGCATACCGCCGAGCCATCTTGCATTCACATAATAAGCACCTGCACGCTCTGCCTCTTCCTTAACGGAATCCTGAGCCTGCTTCTTTGTTCCTACGAAGAGAACGGACTTTCCTTCAACCGAAAGGTCACGAACGAAAGCGTAAGCTTCCTCGAGCTTCTTTACTGTCTTCTGGAGATCAATAATATATATACCGTTACGCTCTGTAAAGATATACTCTGCCATCTTAGGGTTCCATCTTCTTGTCTGGTGACCGAAGTGAACGCCTGCCTCCAAA
>CACYDE010000310.1 GCA_902773045.1 uncultured Ruminococcus sp.
AATACTGACGTATTTCAAGGACGATGACACAGCCATGCGTGCGCCTGCGCGCCGAACTTGTCTGGATATTTGTTTGGTTTGCTATAAGTACGATTATTTATATCGCCTACTATAAATTAATGAATCATTTTTAATTGTTTTTTCATTCATGATTCGATGACAAATCACCAAATCAAAACGGACACCCGCTTTGATGTTTCTCATCTCCCCTGTCATCATACCAAAACGAGCCTGTCACCTGTTTTTATATCGTTCTCATAAAGACTGAGTCCAAGTGAAAGCAAGCGTCGTTTGTCCTCACTGAAAAGAAGAAACTCGTTTCTGTCGCCGGAAATATGACACTGCTCCTTCTGGCAGATAATAGACGAGATCTCATCTATCACAACAGACACAACAACGTCTTCGTTAAGCTTAAAATCATAAACTGTGCCAAGTGAAGGCACCGATATCTCTAAAATAATCACCGTTCTACCCCATCAATTTAATAAATATTTTTTCCATTTCACCGAGACTGTAAGCCAGTCTTCTGAATCGTTGTTCTTCGCAGATCACAATATAATCACAGAAAAAATATTCTATTATACGGACATATTTTCCGTCAGGAAGATCAACGCTTAAAAGGATCTGTTCTCCCTGAGAAAAAGGTTGGTTTGATTCAATTCCGGAAAAGATCATATCTTCAAAATCGGGGAGCTTGTCTTCGTCGAAAAGTATTTCCTCGTCGTTTTCGGGGAAATAACCCTGATCGGAAAGCTCTTGAAACAGATCCCTCGCCTCGAAAAAGCATACCGTGAAAAAATCCGGATTGGTCACCAATGCACTGCATACGAGTATCTCATCGCCAAAAAAACAGCACAGATCAGGCAGCTCTTCTTTCTTTGAACGTATCGTGACGTAGTGATTCGATTCCCCAAGAAGAACGGCTATCCGTCTTATTTCTTCGTTCATAACGAGTTCATCGCCCGAAGAAGTCAGAAAACCTTTTTTCATCAATTCATTCAGCGCAGCAGCCACAGAAAAATCATCAAGCGGCTCTTCCCCGATATTGAGTCCTGCGACCTTTGAAAATCCGAGTCCTCGGAGAAGAACCTTTATTTGAGTTTTGTTTAATGTAAAAATATTACTCATAATTTTTCACCTTTAACGACGCTTTTATAAGTTCTCGAAAGTGGGATACATCTTCCGTCATCGAGAATTATCATATTCTGTGAAAGCTTGATCTGTTTTATATGAGAACGCGAAACAATAAAGCTTCGGTGACAGCGAACGAAATCTCCGGAAAGCTTTTCTTCAAGACTGTCGAGAGTGTCATAATACGAATATTCCATACCGCCCGTGTCGACAAAAACCTTTTTTGAACGTGACTCAAAATACATTATCTGTTCATAGGGAATGAGCTGTCTTCCGTCGCGGTTATTTATCACAAAATAATCTCCGTCGCCGCCGTTACTGTACTTTTTGAGATACGATCTCATCGCGTCAAGAAAAATCTCACTTACAGAACTCTCAGTCAGCGGACGCATTATCAGAGAGCTTGCCATTATGGTCGGCTTAATATAGAGCATGGGCGATATTGTTCCGTCCGCAAGGATAATTATGCACATATTACTGTTTTTGCTTCTCATTGTTTCCGAAAGTTCTATTCCTCGATCAGCCGTTACGTCAACGCAGAGAATGTCTATGACCGGGCAGGATCTCAGGAACTCTTTCAGTCCGTTCACATCGCTGAATCCGGGAAAATCCCAGTCGTCGTCGCTCAGTTTACAGGAAATTTCGAAAGCTCCTTTTTTTATCACCGAAACCTCTTTTTTAAATTTTGAATAAGTGAGCATCGTTATCATACGCTTCTTCCTCCTATCAAGGGAACGATCACCTTTTCGGCAGCCGTATCGTCGTCATGAGAAGGAACGAGAGCTTCGCCTTTTTTCGAAGATTTTAAAAGCTGCGAGTAATGTATGTTCTGAAAGTTAAAGATCCGCTGTGAAGAAACATTTCCGCCGAGATTAACGCCGGTTTTATAGGAGATAAAGGTTGTGTACGCCTTCTTTCCTGCGATAAGAGCCACATCGTCCGTATTAATACATGAAAAGAAATATATGTTAAGAAGGCTTCCTTTTTCGAATATGTTTTCAAAAAATCCGCTTATGTTTTTAACATTTCCCGTAGGATTATAGATCCCCCCGATGAACTCTGTGATATCTGCAATGAATATATAGATCGGTTCAAATTCTTTCATTGCTTCAAAGATCTCACGGTCATTCATACCGGACTCGGAAAGGCTCTTTTTCCGATTATTCCTTTCAACAAAGGTCGGAACGATCCCGTTGAAGTATTTTACCGTTTCTTCGTCGGAAGAAAGATACTTGATTCCTTTCTCTTCCGACAGAGATTTAAGCTCGCTGAGATTTTTTTCAATAACAGCGCATGAGCCTTTTGCTTTTGACGCAGCCGCAATCATAAGAAGCTTCATGACATTAGTTTTGCCCGTGCGCTTCTTTCCGCTGATACAATAACAATACGTATTTCTTAAATCAACGGAATAAACCGAAGCGTCCTCAAACCTGTAACCGAACGGAATAAGATCATGGCGCTCTGCCGCAGCTTCATACTGAGACAAAGCAGAAATATCCTCAAAGGTCGGATTTTCCGGAATAAACGGGATACAGCGTGCTTTTTGTCCTGTCCATGATTCGCTCATTTTCCTGCAAAGACTTTCAATCTTTCCGTTTCGCTTATAATCGTCTTCCGCGCTGACCGCAACTGAAGTCTGAAATTCGAGGAGACGCCCCTCAACGAAAGCAATTCCTCTTCCTTTTATTCCCGGCTCAGGCATAATATCTATCCGCGTTACTCTCATAACGTCCATATACTTGAATTTATCGCTCATTTCCAAACTGATTACGGTCTTCATATTATCGCCTATGCGGTTTGGAATTTCAGCCAGTCCGAATCCTGCCGAAGTCAGAACAAGGAATATTCCGTAGCCGACGCCTTCACGTGCGAGACGGATAATATTTTCCTCGAAAGCGTTGTTTGTTTTCTCTTTGAAGCCGGCATAATTATCTATAGCTATGATGATCGAAGGAACTCCGATTCCGTGGGCTTTGACAAATTGACTGTAGTTTCCGCCGTTAAAAAGCTTTTTCCGTTCTTCAATGATCGATTTTATCATGTTAAAAAATTTCCCGATACGGTCAAGACTGTTTTCGTTGACAATACCACCCGTGTGAGGAAGCTCGGCGAAAACACTCAGCATGCCGCTGCTGAAATCAAGGATATAGAAATTCACGTGATCGGGCGAATACTTGATCGCGGCAGAGAAAAGAAGAGTCTGAAGAAAAGTACTTTTTCCGCTGACCGCAGAACCGCAGACGGCGAGATGACCGCCCTCGGCGAAATCTATCACAAGCGGAAGCTGACTTTGATTCTGAGGATCGTCATAAAGTCCCACAGGAACATCAAGACTCCATGAATCGGATTTTTTCCACACTCCGTTCTCAAAGCACACCCTGCGGTCAATAACAGACGAAAGTGGGATCTCATTTTCAAGAAGAGGCATCCAAAGCTGAGATTTCATCACATAATGCTCTTTTTCCGCGATCTTCTTTATATACTCAACGAGAACCTCAAGCTGAGTTTTTTCTTTGACCTCCGGAAGCTTTAAATTCTCCGCAATTGCCCTTTCGGTGATAAAACTCAGCATCATTTCCGTTTCGTTAATGTGATGAGGGATAACCTTGATAAAGTTCTGCATCGCTTTAACGTCCGAATTTCCGGTTCCGACATTATATCCTCCAAGCTGTGCTTTTTTGATAAGGATACCCGCAAGTTCCGTATCGGACATCATAAACCTGTCGTTTTCACTGACGGCAAAATATTGTTCTATCAAAAATTTATACCAATGATGTTTCTCTTGTTCCTTGCGTTTTTTCTTCGTACTTCCCCCAACGATAGCTGTTTTGCCCGTTGAAGTTATCATGGTTGCGATCTCATTTTTCGCGCTGTCCATGCTCGCGTCATAGACAGCTCCGCTCCAGCCGGACTGAAACAGCTCATAGATCTCATCGTTTCCGACCTGAAGATAACATCTTCCTGCCTGAGTAATATACGCTGCGTCAGGCTTATGAAGCATGTCGTTTGAGTCCTGACGATCCTGAACACGAAGACAAAGACGGAATTTGGCATTCGACCAGATATTGTCATCGACTGTTCCGCTTGGCTTCTGAGTGGCAAGGATCAGATGAACTCCCAGACTTCTTCCAACCTGAGCTACGCTGATGAGTTCTCTCATGAAATCCGGTTCCTCTCTTTTCAGCTCCGCAAACTCATCAATAATAATTATAAGATGAGGGATCGGCGTCGGAGCTTCTCCGTTTTTGAAAAGACGTGTGTAAAGATTGATATTATTTACGCCGAATTCATTGAAGATCCTCTGACGGCGAAGGTTTTCACTTTTGATCGAGATCATTGCGCGTCCGATCTGATTTCCTGAAAGGTTTGATATCTGACCTGCCATGTGAGGAAGATCGGAGAATAAGTTTGCCATTCCGCCTCCCTTGAAATCGATCACAAAAAATGCGATATCGTTCGGACTGTAATTCAGCGCAAGAGACAGCATAAACGTCTGCATAAGCTCACTTTTTCCCGAACCTGTTGTTCCTGCGACAAGACCGTGAGGTCCATGATACTTTTCGTGAATATCAAGGTAACATTCCGTTCCGCCTGCTTTTTTTCCTATGAGCGCACGCATTGAATTGTATGTTCTGTTCTTTCTCCACTGCTCCTCGACCGCAAAATCGCTGAGAGACGATGCGCCGTACATTTCAAAGAAATCGAGCGTTGAAGCGATACTCGTATCGTCCTCGGGTTCTTTAACGATAATGTTTGAAATTTCTTTTGCAAATTTTTCAAGTCTGTACGGCTCGACCTTATCAAATTTTATATTCATAACTCCGCTGCTTTGATTTTTTGAATTGTAAACGCCGCAGAATTCTTTGTCATTTTCTATTATATTCTCACATTCATTCGGCAGATTCTGATAGTAGTCAGTCATGATGAATGTCGTCAGACCATAATCGTTATTTTTATCATAAACATATTTTGCAAGAAGCTCATTGTCAAGGAAGGAAGAATTTGTGAGAAAAAGGAAGTAATACGGTCGGAAAGACTTCTTCTTCCCATATGAGTTCGAATTGCTTTCCGCACGATGACGCATAATATTCGAAAGCTCAAAGAAAACATCTGCCATTTCTTGTTTGTCGGAAGCATAATATCTTATTTTTTTATTTTCCGACCAGACGTGAGGCAGCCATTTTATGTAGTCGAATCTTCCCGAATGGTCGACGTTCCTGTCGTAACAAAAAGCTATCTTCACATCGGTATAGCTTATGTTCGCCGTTATCTGAGCGATAATATTGTCTATGATATCATACATTCCCTGTTTTCGCCGGCCGCCTACGATTCCGAAAATACGGCTTTCCGAAAAATTCACGCCGACAGGAACATTTTTAAGAATATGAAAATTTTCATAAATAACGGCAGGCTTGTCCTTCAGCGAATCCTGAACAAGCGTAAACTTTTCCTTCGGAACATCTATCTGAACCTGAAAATCAATATCACCCAAACCAAGACGACAAAAGAGGAAATCTTCATGAGCCGCATTTCGCGTCCAAAGCCCATGGGAATGTCTGTCATAACGGCAGCAGTCGCTTGAAGAGGGATACATATAGAACAGAGCGTCGGTGTTCTGTTTATATTTTTCTTTTATATAATTTGCTGTTTCAATGAGGTAATTTCCGTAAAGATTGAAACGCTTCGCTTCATCTTCTATCTCGCTTTTTTTGGTTTCCCTGACATTGCGGAGACCCCAGATCGCGCCCATAACACCCGAGCCGAGCGCTGTTATGATTCCCGTATACATAAAGCCTCCCCCATGAGAGCCTCCGTTTAACCGACTCGAAAAAATCATAAGAGAACAGCCCAAAAGCATCGGGATCGCCATCGTGAATGACGGACCGATAGTACTGAGAAGAGAACGTTTTTTTGAAAACTGAGGAGTAGTCGGCGGTTCGATCGTTATTTTTTCCCTGCTGACGGCAGGAAAAAAACGAGGAGATCTGTGAAAGAAAAGATCCTTGTGAAGGTTTGAGCAAACTGTTCCTTCAATTTTCGGAACATCATATATTTCCACTTCATCTGCGATCGTAAATTTTCCTATCTGAGAACCGACGGCGATCATATCTCCGAGAAAAACCATCTGAAGTCCAAAGACATTGATTATATCTCCGAAAGAAAGTTCAGCCGATTCATCCACTCTTACAGAATTCAGGAAAACTCCGTTTCGGCTTGAATCATAAACACAAAAGCGACCCTTGCTCCTGACAATTGAACAATGCTGTTTTGAAACAAGATTAAGAAAAGAATACTGAATGCTGTTTTCTTCGGCCTTTCCGACTGTGAGTCTGTTCATCCTTTTCAGATTTATCTTTCGATAAGAAACCAGAGATATCTCGTTGTTGATCGTTATCACTCTCAGATCATCTCCGTTAAAAGGCTTGACGGTGATGATCTCACCACCGTCAAGGGAAGCCCTATCTATATTTTTTTCATTCTCACCGAGAATATAGTACTTCGGGTCACTGTAAATATTCCATTTATGGTTAATGACCTCGAGAGATATATCAAAGCTTTTCCTCACCTGAAAAAAGCTCTTGTCTATATATATCTTATAATCAATATTATCACTGTTGGGGAGAAGAAACTCCTTGTAAACGCCCCTCTGAAAAACCATAAAAATCATAGATATACCTCAAAATCACATAATAGAAATATCATAATAAAAAAGAATGATACTGAGCCTGCTCGAGCCGACAGTTATTATATCTCCGCTTCTGAGCAGGATCCTGTAGCCGTTGTTGACGTCATATCTTTTAAAAAGACCTCTTTTGACAGAAGTTCCGTTTGCCGAGTACATATCCTGCAGGTAAATATAATTCCCCTCGGAATAAATGCAGCAATGATCCTGAGAAACAAGAACGTCTTCAACGTAAATATTGCTTTTATTTTTGTCGCGTCCGATCATGATCTTTTTTTCGGGATCGAAAACAAAGCTGAAATTCTGACCGGGTTTCCGCGTCTTAATAAAAACCATCATTTTCCTGCTTTTAGGTTCACTCAGCGCCCGAGAGGACGTCATAATATTTTGCAGTGAATAATTCAAAAAATCTTCCCGTATGATATTCCCCGCAGCGGCATAATACTTATCGCGTTCAACTTTTCTGAAATGTTCTCTTATTGAACATATAAGTATTATTACCGCCGCCGCAAGCAATATCGCTGCTATAATATAATCCTTCATTAATTAACTACTGTTCCGTTAATATCAACTATGTTACCGTTTTCGATCCTGAAAACATCCCACCACTCGCCGCTTACGTTACTCGGCACCTGAATTACCATAGGCTGTGAATCGGGTGACATATAGACCTTAACGATCGCTCCGGAAGTAATAAGACTTCCGTCGCTTGAATATTTATGAACTCGGTAAGTATAAGAACCGTCGATATCATTGATCGTAATGGTTTCGGGACCGTAGCCTGTTGTGTCGTCAACATCAAGCTGAGCCACCACACCGGACTCGGAAACAGCCTGTTTGTTCGAGAAATAAATATTTACATCAGTTCCGTCGGAGGAAGTTCCTTCAAGATGTGAATCGAGATCACGAGGAGAAGTTCCCCATTCAAGAACAATTCTTATCGTTCCGGAGCTGAGAACAGGTGAAATAATAAAATTCTGTTCAAGTTCAGCGACAGGAAGAGCTGTAATATTAAAGAACTCCTTGCTGTAACCGCCTGCCGAAATTTCAACGGTATAATCTCCCGGATCAAGATACATCGAATATTCACCGCCGGAATTTGTATCGGTTGAACCGTAAGATGCTCCGACTCTGACATTCCAGCCTGTACGGAAAGTAAGTGATGCGCGGCTCACAGGCGCGGCAGTAGTCGCACTCACTACAACTCCAGAAATATGAACACGTTCCGAAACGATCGTGCTTGCCAAAGGAACAACGACATTATAGGAATCTCTTCCGATGATCCTGCCGTTTTCGTCACACGCAACGGTAAATTTACAGTTCGAAAAATCAAACTTCAAAACATTTGTCTCGTGAGATTTGTCATATTCCTGAATCAGGTTCGTGATACCTCTGCTTTTCAGCTTGTCAAGCGAAACGCCTGTCGAAACGCCCGAGATCAGAAGTTCAAGATCATTGACGTGAATTTCCGTCGGTCTGACCGAATCAAGCGGACGGTGAGTGCTTTCATTCAAAATATTTCCGGTTTTCTCATTTTGAATATAATGGAAATCAATATCAAGATTGAGATATTTTACCGTATAAAGATTGGATTCAAAAGTCTCGTTTTCAAGTGTATAAGTCTTGGAGTATGTGTCGTAGGAATATGTGTTGAAAATCTTGAGAAGACTTTCGTTGAAAGTTCCCGCATTTTCTGCTTCGACCGCTACGTCATTTTTAACCTCTAAGCCCTCGTTCTGTTCGCCAAGGTAAGACGCAAGAAGATTCTTGATCCTGTCGGATTTTACTTTTCCGTCAGCCCTCTGAAGAATGGAGATAGCGTCCGAAAGCTTTCCCTGTTTGTGATAGATCATAGCGATCTGATAATAAGGTTCTTCCTGAGTGTCATCAGCTTTGAGAGCATTCTCGTAGAAAGTAATTGCTTTGTCATATTCTCCTGCGTCAAAAAAACTTTTAGCCTGAGTGATATTCTGTGTATAAACATCTTCCTCCGGCTGAGAAACAAGAAAAAGCAGCGCACCTGCGAGTCCCAACAATAAAACAACTATAGGTATTGTAGCTATCAACAATTTTTTCTTCATTTCAAATCCTCCTTTTATGCTATAAAAAAATATTGTTTAAAAACTTTGTTCATACGGTTTGAAATGTAATTCATTTCACAATTTTCTCCGCTTTCAGCTTCGAAAAAGACTCCTTCTGACTTATAAGAGGCATATATTCTCCGCAATTTTACAATACCTATACTATAAGAAGCAGCATAAGACATATAATAAGCGCAAGACAAACCGCAACCATCATAAGAAGCTTATTGGTCAGATTCATGCCTTTTAACATACTGTATATTTCGTCAAGTCCCGGAACCATGCTGTTCTCATAGGAATAAACCTCATAGGTAACTCCTGGACGGGTGTAGCTTGTGTAAACCTTTTCAAGCTTGGGCGTTTTCCCGTAAAAGCCACGCTCCTGTGGTTTCGGATAAAATCCCGGGAAATAATTCGCTCCCGAACCGTCGGAGGAAAAACCCTGAACAGGATCTCTCCGCGAATAATCGCCGTACATATTTACAGAACGGACATTATCACGGTAATACTGTCCCGGCTCAGCATTGACAGCAGGATAGCCACGGGAAAATCCGGCTGTCGAAAAAGTGGGCGAAGCTCCTTCGTAAACAGGAAGCGTTTTCGTTTCGCCGACATAAAACTTGTGACCGCAATAATTACACTCCAACATTCCGTTGGTAACAAAACATTTGCAATTCGGACAAATCATTTCTTCTCCCCCCATTCAGCGTTGAATTCTTTCATTTTCTCGTGAAGAACGACCTGAGTAACAGCCATAACTGCAACTCCGATAAGGATCAGCAAAATTCCAAAGATGATCTTAACTGCCGAATTCATAGCTATCCCCCCTACCATGCTGCAGAGCAGTGTTTTGAATAAAGCTGCTGCATTATTTCAAGCTCGCCGCCGACAGAATTTTTTTCCGCGGATGAAAGTTTCAGATACGCTGAATGCGCTCTTTCACAGTATCCCGAAACGGCAGGATCGGAAAAATAATCTCCCGCGATCGACAGCTGAACAAGTACTCTGAAAACCTCTCCGTGGAGAGAAAGATATTCATTCAGAACCTTGATACATTCCGACGAACGACCGAGTAATCTGTAGGTTTGAGCGAGATTGATAACATCGTCCTGAGTCGGATAATACTTTTTATTGATCGTTTCATAAGCTGTACATGCCTTCGACAACGACTGAGCGTCGCTGAAAGAACGTTTATTTGCGGCCATGAGCGAAGCCGAACCCAATCTTCTCAGAACACTTACATTTTCCTTTATAGATAAAGCTTCATCAAAAGCTGCTGCCGCATGCTCCGGATCACCCGACGAAAGACAAATATCTCCTTTGAGGATATATGCCGTATATCGGTTTTCCTGATCGGGCTGTGATGAAAGACACATTTCAACCTTTGAAAGAGCCTCTGAATAATTCCTGTTTTTATAATTTAATTCTGCTTCAACAAGAAACAAAACAGACGAATTCGGATTTTTTTCACGGAAAGCTTCTATAAATTTATTCGCCTCATCGAACTCTCCGTTTAGTATCAGTGAAAAGGTATAATCCCTGTAATATAACTCGCTTTCGCTTCCGAGATCCACATTTTCAACTGCGCTTGCATAATATTTTGAAGCATTTGAATAGTCTTCGTCGTTGAAAAAGCAGTCTCCTATGCTGTGAAGTATCTGCGCCTTAGTTTTTGCGTCAATAACAGATGAATAGCTTCTGTTATTGAGTATAGATGTTCCTAAATCAACCGTTTCCTCTGTGTTTCCGGAATTATTTGCCGAAACGAACTTGCTGTAATCCTCGCTGTAATTGTTTATCAGATTATCCCTGTATCCGCTGTAAACGAGGACTATTCCGATGAAAACAAATATCACCGCCGTAACGGAAGAGGCTATCTGAAGAAGAATATATTTTTTATAGCGTGAATCTTGTTTTCTGATATCATCAAGCGCTTTGAGAACCTTTGAAGCGCTGCGGAATCTTCGATCTCTGTCACGGATCATCATTTTTTCAATAATACTGACGAACGCCTCGGAATAACTAAGATTATAACGGGAAAGCGCCGGCTGCGCTTCATTTCTGACATTAGGCTTTACCCCGGTCATTATATGATAAAAAGCCGCGCCGAGACTATAGACATCGGTTCTCTCATCAAGCGCAACGCATTTCGATTTATCTCCGTAAAGAGTCCACTGAACGTTATAAAACTGTTCCGGCGAACAATAGTCCTCACTGAAACCTTTAACACTGTCATTGCTGAAAAGGGAAATACCAAAATCAATGAGACACACATTTCCCTCGGCAGTTATTATTATATTTCCGGGCTTTATATCGGTGTGATATATAGGTATAGGCTGAGTGTGAAGGTATTCAAGAACCTCACAAAGCTGTTTGAGCCATTTGATAAGCTGGCTCTCTTCGAAAACGTATCCGTTTGATATGTAATAATCAAAATCATGACCGTTAATATAATCTATCACCGTATAAACACTGCCCTCAAATTCAAAAAAATCATAGACCTGAGGAAGATAAGGGTGATGAAGACCTTTTAAAATATCAACTTCATTTCTTATCAAAGCCGCATTATTGATGTGACCTTTGAGCTTTTTCATCACTATATATTTCTGAAGCCTGATGTGATAAGCGAGGTAAACGACTCCCATTCCGCCCTTTCCTATTTCATTGACAATCTGATATGTATTGTCAATAACAAGGCCGTCATAAAGCATTTCCTCACCCCCACAAATATATATCTTCATCATCTTTTAAAACCCTGCTGACCAAAGGATCGGTAAAATTTTAAAAGATGACGGTAGAAAGAAGGCACACTCTCACCTTTGGGAAAGTGTGCCTTTTCTTTAATTATCCGTCAATCGGAATTAAGCGGCATTCCCTTTGCTGCGCTTTTTCTTGATCAAAACGATCGGAATAACGATCAGAGCAAGAATCAATGCAAGCAGTCCGAAGAACAAAGGCTTGTTCGCCCAAAGAAGCATTAGCCATGTTGCGGACAAAATATAATCAAGAATTGATTTTTTGCTTGAATTTCCTGCGAGATCCTTAACTGTGACATTGAGAGACTGCGGAGTAAGGTCAACGTTTGCTCTTGTCGTGATGACAGTCACCAGTTCACCCGGGTTTTCATCCGAAACCTCAAGATCTGTCAGCAGTTCATCATTAAGTCTGATTTCAAGATTATTGGGATCAATGTAAAGATCTTCACATACTATCTTGACATCAATGCTGTCCTCTTCATAAATCTGCTTGTCCTCTTCAAGGCCGTAAATCGTTATCATCGGAGCAGTTTTGTCGATAACAAACGATACAGGCTTGGAGCGGCTTGTGTTTGCTTCAAGAAGAGATTTTCCGAGAGTTGATCTGTTGTTGACATTATGCTTTCCTTCGTCGGTCGAGGAGAACGTCAATGTATAAACACCCTCTTCAACAAAGTTCGACGATTTTACGGTGTAATCATAACGATGCCATGAACCGGAATCGGAAGCTTCCTGGAAAGTATACTGATTTCCCTCTTCAAGTTCTGTTTCATTTTCACCGTTAAGCGTCATTGAAACACCGTGTGAAGTAAGCTTATTAACATTGATCTCGGAGAACATAACATCACGTTCCTGATTTGTATAACCCATCTCGACAAGCTTCTTGGTGTCGTCATTTCCGTAAATAAAGGTCGAACCGAAACGGTTAACCGAGAAGAGTACCGAATCCTCGGAAATATTTCCCGCAAGGTCTGTATATCTTGCTTTCAGAGAATAAATACCGTCATTTTCTTCGATTTTCGGGAAGTCATCGTATGTTACCTTCATGTGTGTGTCGGTAATCATCGACGAAGTATAAGTCAAAGCCGAATTCTCATTGTTTCCTCTGATATCGACCTTCTTAAGTTCGATCAGTCCTTCTGTGTAGAGATTCGAACTTCCCGGAGCTTTAAAGTTATTATCCTCAAAGTCTATCATCGGGATAACGGAATTAGCGTTTGCGGAATTATCTTCTATGTTGGAGATCTCAACTACAGGAGCGGTCTTGTCGACATAGAATTCCGGAACATTTACTGTCTGAGCGGTATTTCCCGCAAGATCAACAAAGTCCACAAGGAAGGAATACAGACCGTCTTCGGTGAACGAAACAGTTGAAATTCTGTTATCACCCGAACTCTGCCACTCCGACAAAGCGAAGCTGCTTGACGAGGATGTTTCGGCCTTGAACTCGGCTTTGACATCTGCGCTGTTGAAGTTATGCTCAACGATCGTTACTGTTGCCGTTCTGTCTGCTTTGTAATAATTTCCGTTCTGAGAGGAGTTATTATCAAATACAACAGATATCGTCGGGAAAGTCTGATCCATCGTAAACTTATGCTGAACGATTTCATTTGCCGGATTTTCTGCGAGATCCTTGAACGAAATGTCAAATGTGTAATCACCGTCATCATGATATCTGACTTTAGCGATATGCTTAGTCTGATCGGGATCTTCCCTGTTCTCAACAGTCTCCCAAGCCGAAAGACTCGGAATGCTTGAGAATGTATTGGTGATAACCGCAACTACATCAGACGCACTGAAGTTTCTTTCGGTTATCGTGATGGTTGCCGTTCTGTCTGCATTGAAATACTGCGTACCGTTATATTCTTTAGCAGAGTTGTTATCGTATTCAACGGTGATGGAAGGAGCTGTTTTGTCAATGCTGAATGTGATCTGTTCCTCGCTTATATTTCCTGCTCGGTCAGTCAGCTTGACCCAAACAACGATTCCGTTGCTGTTGTTTTCGATATTCAAAGTCCTGCTCATCTTGGTTGCAATATTCTTTTGATTACTGTCGATCGTCCAGCCGTTAAGGTTATTTTCATTGGCTTTGTTGCTTGTCAAAATAACATTGCCTTCCGAATTATTGGCGGTGTCAAAAGGCGACGTAACCGAATATTCGATCTTCTTTATGCCTGCATAATCATCCTTTACCGTGACCTTAAGAGCCACGTCATCGGCATAAAGATCAAGACCGTCGGCGTCCTTATAGCTCTTCTGATCGATATTAAATGTAATATGATCGGCTTCATTGTTGTGGTGATCCACACTTTCAACGATGAGATCCTCGGGTCGATAATCTGTTTCGCCGTGCTTTTCGTCTCTGCCGTTTCCGACTTTATCTGCTGCGAAAGCGTAAATCTCACCCTTAAAGCCTGCTTCGATCGTAAATTGTGCATTATTATTGCTGTCAACGTCATGCCATTCACGAATTTCGCCCTCGGAGTCGATCGGAATTCTGACAAGACAGATCGACTGAACGCCCGAGCCTTCTCCGTCATCGGCAGAAACAGTAACAAATGTTCTTTCCTGGAAGAAATAGCCGTAATCCATGATTTGGAACGCTGCGTCCTTAGCCGGACTTCCGTCCGATTGATCCACCCAAGCCGGATCGCCGTTATCGTTTGTGCTGTCACCGGCAAATTCAAAAGCGGTGATCTTTGGAGTACCCTTATCGATCATAAATGTGTAGTCTGTGGATTCCGACTCGCCGTTGTTTCCGGTCGCCTTAACGGTAAACGTATGTTCGCCGTCATTAAGAGGACCGCTAAGCTTTGCGGAATCGAAATTACCATTCATGTCATCAACAGGAGTATCTCCGCCAAGCTGGCTTTCCGAACCTGTATAGGTCATGAAATTAAACTCGTAGTATCCCGGATATGACTCAACATGATACTCGATATTGTCTGCAAAACTCGTTACATTCCTGTCATCGAGTTGGAGTTCAACCTTATGAAGCTTTGTCTTCGCCGCCGAAGCGCCGAAATCAAAGTTCAGGTGACCCGAATACCAATCTTTACCGTCAACCTTCGCATTTTGAACATCATTATCATTGTGAGGAACAATGCTGTCCAGTCCGGGCTTAGCTTTCGTTGAAACGATTTCAAAGCTTTGAGGAGCATCTTCGCTTTCTTTCGTTTCTACGTTCCGTTCGGAAGTCATTTTTACAATATTGTAAATCGAAGTTGCGCCGGTCGTATTTCCGACATTGTCGGTTACACTTGCGTTCAGGTTTTTGAATACTCCGTCAGTTCCGTTTTGTGATCCCGGATCATCACATTTAAGAATGAATTCCTGGACAAACTGTCCGTTTTCTTCCTTAATCTTACCGTCTGTTGTGATGTTTGCGTTTGATTTGTTGTTTTTCAATTCAATGGTTTTGATTCCGGATGAAGCGTTGATGTTGGAATTCGAATTATAACCATCATCCTTGACCGTAACCTTGACTTTGATATTTTCGTTACCGTAAATACCGAAAGTAAGGAAGTTAAGAACGCTGTTTTCCTTTTCCTTCATGAATTCAACGTTTGTGATCTCGGGAGTCTTTCTGTCGATGTAGAAATCAAACGAACTGTTGCTTGCAACACCGTTATTTCCGGTAGCCGTGACATAGAAAGTATTCTTACCTTCATGATACGGGCTGCCGTTATTGTAACTTGCGGTTTTGAACTTAACGTTAACATCGGAAACCATGAAATCAACGCCATCGTAATCGGAGCTGTCCTTATCACTGCCGGCGGCATTACGTGGGTGAGTGAACGTGAGACTGGACTTATTATCCTTCTCAAAATTCTCGGAGCAATACTTATTAAGATCGCTGTCTCCCTGATTCTTCAGAGAAACGTCAATTTTCTGGATCTTGGATTCGCTGTCCTTAACATTAAATCCAAATTCAAGATCTTCGGCGTACTTTTCTTTCGTATCGGAATTGGAATCCGGTTCCGATCGGTACCACCTATGTCCCGAAGGATCGGTATATGCTTCGCTGTTCGAATTTTCAAGCGTGATCTGAGGTCCGTTTTGAGAAATAACGATCTCGAACTCATCATCGTCCATATCGGAAGACAATTCTCTGTCCTCGCTCATGCGGATCACGTCGTAGATGGAAACATCGCTTACCCAACCAATTTTGTCGTTGGAACGAATTCTCAATTGATTAAAGAACTGAGGTTCATTATCTCGTCTGTCGACATTAAGCTTAAATACGTAAACAATATTACCCTCTTCATCTTCCTCCGAGTGATCAAAATCAACTTGTTTAGTACTGCTATCCAATGACTTCTTAAACTTGTCATTATAAACCCGCACTGCAGTAACACCCGACGCAGCATCAATATCCTCATTGGGATCCTCTACCCAAACGTTTAAGAAAACATCTTGATTACTGTAAAGACCAAATGTAATAAAATTCAAAACCTGATCGGTCGCCGATGGCTTAAAATCTATACGTGTAACATCCGGTGGGAGATAATCTACGCAGAATCCGCCTTCGGGCTTGAAGATCTTGGTTGTTCCATCATTACTCTTTATAACAATGTAGGTGAAATAATGACCTCCGCGTCGACCGTCTCCTTTTTGATACTTTTTAATTCTTTGATCCACTTCATCAAAAATATCAGTTGTGACATCTATAGTCACTTCTTTTTCTTTGATTTTTTCTTCAGGCATGTCATAAGACTCGCCGTTCGCCGAAGTATAACTCTCAGAGAAAATTTCACAAAGGTTACCGCCGCCGCCGGCAAGAACAGCTTCATCTCTTATCTGAGCTGAACCTGCAAGATATGCCTTAATTGAATTGATTCCGGAAACTTCATCTTTAACGTTAAAACTAATCTTAACATCACCGCAGTAATAATAATTACCACTGTTAACACCTACACCGGGCTTCAATTCTCCATCCAAAATATTTGTTGAATTAGAATTATCGGTTACCTTAAAGTTATTGAACTCAATATTCTCATCGGAGAGAATAAATTCAAAATTCTCCTCGTCACTGTCGCTCAAAGAATCATACTTAAAATCACCCTCGCCTGTAACATCGAGTTTTTCAAGGAGAGGAACATCAACATAGTTTTCGGCGTTATCGATCACTTCAACGTGAAGATCCTTGAAGTTCTCACCCGTTCCGTTAGGAATGTAAAACTTGTTTTCTGAATTCTGATATGGTTCCAATGATTTTTTAGTGGTCTTCGCTTCTATTGACTTGATTCCGGAAGGTGAATCGGGAGATTCGGGTTTATCTTCGGCGTCTACAGTCAGAATGAGATCATCATTGCTGTAGATTCCGAATGTCAGGAAGGATATAACCTTGTCCAACGTCTTCGCTGCGGTTTCAAGGGTGAATTTGTTGACCTCGGGCTTTTCGGAATCGACATTAAAGCTCTTTGGCTCAGAAAGTTGAATCGAAGAACCTGCATTCGAAATTACGCTAACGTTAATTTTGTTTTCACCGGACTTAAGCTTATCCATGTTTAAATCAAAATCAAGAGTCAAACTGTCAACCGGCTGTTGAGTGAATATGTTGTTTGTATCCGCAGCATACATTCCTTTCAGTTTGCCGATATCAATCGATTCAGTAAAAGCATGACCATCTGAATTATGGACAGTATAGACAGCTTTACATTTAACATCGGATAACTCCGTGTCGTTCAGTTCCACTTTTATACCGGCAATATGATCTACGTCATTTTTAATGTTATCGATCTTAACATGAACATTACCGGAGTACCATTCAACATCGGAATCGGTGCTGAAATCAGGCGACTTATCGGAAGCGGCATTGTTGCGGATCACGATATTACCTATTTCGGTTTTACACTCATTACTGTCCATAACAAGAATTTCAAAATCTTTATTGAAATCAAAATCATTGCCGTCAACATTGATTTGCTTGAGAAGATCATTCAGCGTTCCTTGATATTTGTTCTTTGAATTATCTTCCAACTCAAACTTCATATTCTTATAATAAGTGTAATTTTCACCGGAAGAAAGTTCAAATTCTGCCGTATAAGTCTTTACGCCCTTATTATCAAACGATTCATCAAAAAAGTCTGTATCAATTGCTGCACCGTTGGCGTTCACCCCATCAATACTTATTTTAACGCTCTGAAGACCCGAAATTGTTTTGTCAATATCACTCTCTTCCGTGTTTTCCTTTGCGTTATAACCCGAATTTTTGGAGTCATTTTTCTGATAACCACGGTCTTTGATATCTACCGAAACGCTGATGGTATCATTGGAATAAAGACCAAACGTGAGATACTTCAACACTTGGTTGGTTTCCGTGTGCTTGAAGCTGATTTTCTCAACGACCGGTGATCCGTTGTCGACATTGATTTCGGGAGTTATTTCATCGGATTTATTTCCGACACGATCAACGACTTGGAACTTATAGGAATCTTCTTGATATTCTGTGATCGTAATCTTATACTCTACCCGAAGAGGTACATTATTTTTATCGCTATTTTTGATAGCCCTTACAAAAGAGAGATTAGCATCGGAATCTGTCCGGAGACCGGATTTTTCTTCAAAATCTTTAAGATTTTGATCTGAGAAACCTGAGTGAACATCATTGAGTGTAAGAGTCAAAATCGGTTTCGAACTGCCCTGCTCAACAGAAGACTCTATAGTAGGAGGTTCTTTGTCCACAAGAAGGGTTCCCGTTGATTTCGTTGATCCATTTCCGAGCTTATCCTTAATTTTAATGGTATAATCGGCATTTGTAACATCAGCAGTGAAAGAAAATTCACCATCGGAACTTACTTTTATTTTACTGCTGTCAACATCACCTTTAACATTACCGAAAGCAGAATAGCTGACCGTAAAGTCCTCGGGTTTAAGACTGATACCGCAGCCTGCGTCTTCGGGTTTGAAGCTGACCGTGATATCATTCTTCGTCCAATCCGAATTATCCCACTCTTTATCTCCGTCTCTTAATTTAAATGTGATATTATTGGTCTCAGGACCGGTATTATCAACTTTAAAATCAAGAGTTCTTGCGCCCTGATGACCTACGCTGTTGGAAGCAACAACTATGATCTGATAGTCACCGTCCGGCAGCTGAGGTTTATTTTTGAGATTGATCTGAACCGTATCCGTCTTCTTATCCGAAGAGAATTCAAATTCATATTCATCATTAACGGTCAGTGCCTTAAACGGAAGGTCGTCCGAATATCTTCTGGATTCCGAGTCAAAGTAATCACCGATTTTTTTGTCAAGATCACTGTTCAGGTAAACCTTAGCGTCAGTAAGTTCAAAGTTATCCGATACCTCACACGTAAATTTGATAACATCACCGTTATAGTAAATTTCGGATTTATCAGATTCTTCACCGCTATAGCTGATATCGCCAACTTCGGGAACAGCAAGGGAGGAGATAATTTCAAAGTTTTTGTCAATATTCTCATCAGACCATTCGCCGATGTGGGTATTTGCAATATCGTGCATCGAAATCCATGCTCCGCCATTTTTAGCCTCGTCATCAGCGCGGAAATAGAGAGAATATGCTTTCGTATCGTCGGGATCCAAAGGCGCAAGCTCAAATACCTTAACGGCATAATCTCCGTCTTGCGTAAGCTCGCTCTCGGAGATTTTATTCTTACGTTTTGGATCTTCATCCTTAAGCTCAATTTTTGTTATCGGAGAAGTTTTATCGGGGTTGTATACCTTAACCGTCACTTCAATTGACTTATCAGTCAGAACAGACGAATACGTAACATCAAAATCTTTCGCCTCGGGAGGATCCTTATCAATAAGAACCGTGTCCGTTGTTGTTTTGCTGCTCTTATTGCCCGCCTTATCATAAACTTCAAAGGAATAATTGCTGTATTCATTTCCGACAACGACCTCATACTTAACCTCGCTGTCACCGTCGGAAATTTTCTTGAAGCTTAGAATTTCTCCCGAATTTTTCTTCTCGGAAAGGAGGGATTCAAACTTCTCTGCGTCTATTCCGGAAATACCGTCATTGCTTGTTTTGGAGTCGGAAAGAGTAAGAACGATCGTAACATTTTCCTTTGTCCATATCTGATTTCCGTCTTCGTTAAGATTGCTGTAGGAAATAATGCCGATCACCGGCGCATTCTTATCAAAACGTACAGTCTGCGTTTTCACGGATTTTGAAGAATTTCCGAGAGGATCGGAAACGGAAATAGAATATGCTCTGTTTTTATCTGCAGAGAAACTATAATACTCTTCCTTATCCTCAACCTTCTCAACCGTAACGCCGCCGTCAACAATGATTTTATCGGTAAGATCAATATCACGTCCCGAATACTCGTCGTGAGCTTTAAATGTCACCGTAACAGCATTATTAGTCCAATCGTTGTTATTATTATTGCTGTAATGAATATCGGTTATAGTCGGAGCTGCGTTATCAAAGTAAACCGTTGTCAGACGTTCACCGCTGTTTCCGTTTTTATTTACGGCTGTGATCTTGATAATGTACTCACCGTTGAGCTTTGATGTATCGATTTCAAAATTTACAGAAGCTTTCTTGTCAAGACCGTCGCTTTCCGTAAACCGGGATTCCGATGTCAGATCAATGACCGTTTCGTCTGTCTTACTATAACATTCTACGGTTATATCGGGGTCTCCCTCGCCGGTCGAAGCGATACCGAAACCATCGGCCACTTCGGTTTCAAATTTAACCTTGCCCTTATAGCAAATTGCATTAAGAGTCTCATTGTCCGCCGATATTCCGTCGGTCTTGATGATATTAGCGATCTTCGGAACGGCATTCGTCGATATTACCTTGAACAGTTCGGAATCAACGTCAAGGTTTTCCGCGCCGTCACCGACATGAATATTAACAGTGGTAATGTCAATGTCCGAACTTGTATTACCTGCTTCATCCGAAGCTTTCACATAAAGATCGGAATAACCGGTCTCGGAAGGTTTAATAACAAAATCCTGAGTATAATATGTACCGCCGGCGGCAGCTTCATTTTTAATACCGCCAACCTTGTCAAATTTGACCGTTTTATCAAAGAATGAAATATCCTTTATCGGGGAAGTCTTATTTGCGGCAAATACCGTCACGGAAGCCGTTATATCGGAATCGCCGTAAATTCCTGTTTCGTCAGCAGTAGTCTGACCCGAGAATGTAATGTCAAAATCGGAAACAACGGGAGCGATTTTGTCAATAAGAACCTCAGCGCTCGTTCCGCTGCCCTTATTACCCGCAGCATCACGAGCTTCCAACGTATACTTTCCATACTCCGCAGCTTTCACTTGGTAATCAACGACAGTAGGAGTTCCGTCTGCGTTCGGCTTACTCTCCGAAACAATCTTTCCGTTTGTGGTATTCGGACAGCTAAAGCTGCTTATACCGGTATCCACACCGGAAATACCGTTGTTCTCAACTTCGGTATCAACAATATGATATGTAATCTCAACGTCGGAATTTGTCCAAAGCTGATTTCCGTTGGTATCGGCATTACTGTAAGATACAGCTGAAACGTCGGGATTTTTTCTGTCAAATCTGAACGCTTCAAAAGTCTTTGTAACGCTGTTTCCGAGTCGGTCTTTTATCGTTGCCGTATATGAAGAATATCTGTCGGCAGTGAAGAAGAATCGTCCTTCCGATCCTCTCTCTTCGTAACCAACATCAACAGCCGTTCCGTCTTCTCTTTCGACTTTAACTGTCACTTCCGAAAGATTGGAAACATCAATACCGCAGCCTGCGTCCTCAACAGCGAACGAAGCTGTCTTTTTGGTGTTGACCCACTTATTGTTTTCATCTCCCCAGTCGTTTTTATTATCGGAAGCTGTGTAAGACAGAATCTCGGATTTAAACTCAGGAGAAGTATTGTCAATAACAAAAGTCTTCTTGGAAACAGTGTAGTTGGAGGTATTATTTTTAACGCCTATCTCAACCGTATACTTTCCATCTGTGTATTTCGTTGTATCAAATTTTCCGACTGTCACTTTTACGGAAGTAATTTTTCCGGAATCGGAAATCTTTTTCTGAACCATATTGACTTCAATTTCGTCATTGTTCAAAACTTCGTCACCGATCTTAACTCTGACATCTTCTGAATCGGAAGAAGCGAATCCTGCAACATTATCATTCAAGGTCACGTCAAACGATGCGACACCCGAGAAGTAAAGATCTTCACCGACAGTGACCGCGCTGCCGCTGTTTTTGATATCAGCTTCGGAATCATCAACATCGGAATCGTAAATGACAACATCAAACACATCGGAAACATTTCCGTCAATGTCATTCACCACAACATTTTTCAGGCTGACATTATTAATGTCGTTTCCTGCCTTGTCGGAAACGCTGAGAGAAAGTATGCCTATCTCGTAAACAGCGTCTTCAGACTTTAAGATCTCAAAGTTCTTGGTGTACTTTCCGTCTGATTCACTAAGAACACCGTCCTCTTTGATAACTGCATTTTTGTTTTCGCCTTCAAAAGCAAGCGAAATATCCGCTATCGGCGAAGGATTGCTCTCACCCTCATTAGTTGCAACGACCTCAACTTTTATCGTATCATTCGAATAAGCGCCAAAGGTGAGGAATGTGAGAATTGATTCAGCTTTACTCTTCTTGAAATTCACTGTAACATTCTCCGCCTTGGGCTTTTCTTTATCAATCTTGACCGCAGCTGTTTTGAATTCAGCGGAATTTCCTGCTTCATCAACCGCAATAACGGTGTACTCACCATATTGGGAAGCATTAAAAGTAAACTTGTTCGAAGCAATCTCATCAGCAAACTCTTCATCGGAACCCGGAGCTTTCACCTTAACAGATTTCACATTACTTCTGTTATCTGCGTCCTCGG
>CACYDE010000311.1 GCA_902773045.1 uncultured Ruminococcus sp.
GGGCACTTCCTTCGGGCGTATTTCAAGGAAATTTAACGCAGTTCAAGGCAAATTAGACAAGCAGAAATGAAAAGTTATTGATGAACAGTTCCTAAGCTTGGATTCGATAGCGAAAACTATTCTTTACATCGACAACTCACGATAGACTCTGCATTTATTGTGGTTTTGAGTATGGGAAATTTGAGTTATATATTTATATTCCGAGGTTTTTTATATTATATTATATTTTTAAAGGAGATCTTTAACATGAGTAAAATAGCAGTGGTTTACTGGAGCGGAACAGGAAATACGGAGAGTATGGCGGCTAAGGTTGCCGAGGGCGCTCAGACAGCGGGAGCCGAGGTCAAAAGCTTCACGGCTTCCGAGTTTTCCGATGATATGATCGACAGCTTTGACGCGGTTGCTTTCGGCTGTCCTTCGATGGGGTGTGAAGAACTTGAAAGCGAAGAATTTGAACCTATGTTCAGCAGCTGTGAAAGCAAGCTTGGAGGAAAGAAGATCGCGCTCTTCGGTTCATACGGCTGGGGCGGCGGAGAATGGATGCGCAAGTGGGAAGAAACCTGCAAAAACGACGGCGCTGTTCTTGCGTGTGACAGCGTTATCTGCAATGACGCGCCCGACGGTGAAACCGAAGAAGCATGCATAGCTTTGGGAAAAATACTTGCCGAGTAATTTTTTACGGCAGCTTATACCATTCCAAAATAATTTTTATATGTCATTTATCGAAACAGTCGGAGAAATATTTTTCCAATTCGTGAAAAATAAATTTTTCGACGGAGTCATAATGTCTTGACAAAAACATGAATATAGAGTAAAATATTATTATATTGAGCAGACCGAACAGTCGCGGGTGCAGAACCGAAAGGCTGCATGCGAGGAAAGTCCGAGCTCCGCAGGGCGGGATAACGGCTAACGGCCGCCGGGGGTGACCCCAGGGAAAGTGCAACAGAGATATACCGCCGATCAATTTTCGGCAAGGGTGGAAAGGCGAGGTAAGAGCTCACCGGCGCAGGCGAGAGTCTGCGGCCATGTAAACCCTATTCGGAGCAACACCGTGGAGGGACGTTTAACGCTTGCCCGGCGTATCCCATGGAGGTGGCAGTGAGCAATTCCGGTAACGGGTTGCCAAGATAGATGACTGTTTTCAACAGAACTCGGCTTATAGGTCTGGTCTTTCTTAATTTCGAAAAATGCAATCAATAAAGTGCGCGGAGTTGATCCGTGCATTTTATTTTTGGGAATAAATGATCGGACAGTTTGTTTTATGTTTGACGCCTGCGTAGGATTATTTGGATATCTTTCTTTTCCGGAAGATGTCGGAGAGATTTGAAATAATAAAAAAATAACCCCCTATTTCTATCGGGAAATAGGGGGGATTTTGATCTCGATAACAAGCTTGTTTCCGGTTTTTTTCGCGGTTATGCTTCCGTCTGATTTTTCGGTCAGAGTTCGCGCGATCGAAAGACCGAGTCCTGTGGAGTTTCTTGCGGTTTCAACCGTATAAAACCTATCAAAAAGATGCTCGACCTGAACAGGCGTAAGCCTGACTGCTGTGTTGGAAAATTTTATTTCTCCGGAATCAAGGAGCGCGATGTCAAGATCGCCGTCGCTGTATTTTATTGCGTTGTTGATAAGATTGGAGAATATCCTTGAAAGTGAGGATCGGTTTACGCGTCTGATGATTTTTTTCTCCGTAATGTGAATTTTCGGAACAATGCCTTTTTCGGTCAGCGCCGCATAGTAGCCCATGATGCTGTCCTCAAGAACCTGGTTGACGATGACGTCTTCCTTTTCTTCCGATTCATCATTGGACAGCATTACGGAATATTTGAAAAGCTCCTCGGTGAGCTGCTTCATAACGTCTGTGCGGTTGGATATTATCCCGAGATATTTTTCGATCCGTTCCGGCTTTTCTATTTTTTTCATTACGTCAAGATATCCGCATATTGCCGTCAGAGGCGTTCTCAGATCGTGGGAGATATTTGTGATCGCCGCTTTAAGTTCAATGTCGCCCATGGTGTAGCGGTGATGTTCCTGTCTGAGGATCCTGAGCTGTGAGTTGATATTGTTTGCAAGCAAACGCATATCCTTATCTCGGGAGGAAATATTGATGAGCGTGTTTGTGTCGGTTTTCAGTCTGTCTTCAAAACCGTCGGAAATTTCCCGCGCGGTTTTTTTGAGAAGGTAGATCTTAATGCAAAGCGCGGCTATTACTGCGCACAGCAGACCGTAAACCATTGTTTCACAGCTCCTTTATTTTATATCTCTGTCGTAGAAGGAATCAATTCCGGTCATCAGAAAGTACAGCGTTATAACGCTCGAGGATATTGCTTGATACATAAACGATCTCGGAACTTTGTCCAGCGTGTCGGAATGGATCAAAATGAAGCCCTGACCTGCCGGAGTCATATTCATAATTGTGATAAAGAGTTTTTTTGTTGACTCATCAACGCTGTTCATAACGACCTTGCTGTAAAGGATAAACGATATAACTACCAGAATGAAAGAAATGAGAACCTGTGCGGCGATCGAAACTGTTTTGTTGGAAACGTTGACGCTGATGCAGACCATGATCGAGGTCAGCGCAAGATTAAGAAGAACGATTAACCCTATATATTTCACCATAAGAACGGGAGCGATATTGAATTTTCCGATGACAGGGATCCCGACCAGTCCGCCAAGAAACCAGATCGTGTCCATAACCATAGTTCCGATGAAGCATGTGAAGAAATAAGAAAGATATATCTGCGTTCTTGTGCAGCCAACAATAAGCTTGTTTCGTATTGTATTGTCGGAGAAGTCCGCGCCGACGAAAAAACTGATGAATGCCGCGAAAAAAATCGGAGAAAGAGGGACTATCGAAAAGAAGTAAATTTCCTGATTTGTGACAGTCGGTTCACCTTTCAGAACGGCATAAACCTGATCTACAAGCATGGCTGCCGCAAGAAGCCAGAAAACCTTATCGTTGAACAATCTTTTTAATTCCGAGGAAAACAGTCTATTCATTTTTAACACCCGATTTTATATCTTTTTTGTTGAACAGTAAAAGTCCTGCGCCTGTTGTCAATGCGATCCATATCATGTCATAGATCATGAAACTGTATACGCGCGTTGAGAAGTAATAGTCGATGAGCGCAAGGCTTTGATTGCTGGGGAGAAAATCATCGAAAAAGAGCATTATCTGTTTTTTCGCTCCATCGAGAGCTTCTCCTCGCCGCGCTTCTTCATCTTTCATTATCTCGATAAGATCGTACTCAATAATGTCGAACCGGTCGTCGCCTGTATCCGGCAATGGCATTACTGCCGAATAAACGATATTTCCCCATGCCGTAAGAGCGATCGCAGCAACAAGGCAAACAAGAACAGAACATGATTTTGATTGCATGAGCATGACGATCAACACGGCCAGTGAACAGTAAACCAAAATTATCAGGAATGCCGCAGCTGTGTTTTTTAAAGTGATTCCGATATTCTTTTGGAACTCAGGCAGGATAACGAGAACGTCGGCTTCGCCGAAATAATCGACGCCGCCGATTCTATTAAGTTCTTCGTCCGTCATAAAGTAATGTTCCTTTGAGAAAAGGCATGCGATCAGCATTGTGATCGTTTCGAATAAGACGCTGAAAATAATGTTCGCGCCGTAGATAATTATTCCGCACAAGAAACATGTTATAAGAAATCCGAGATAGATCTCCTTCCTCGAATGACCCGAGATGATCTTGTTGGCGATCGTTCCGTCGTCTGTTTCACGTCCGAGGAAAATGCTTATAAGGATCGCAAGGATAAATCCCAAAGGAATAATATTGAGGAAAAAATATTGAAATCCGAGAGAAAAGAAAAACAAAAAAACTCCGCCGCCCCATTCTCTTGACATCAGCACGTTCTTTATGTGCCAATATAAGTCTTGTACGGGATAAACTGCCGCCAATACCGCAGTCACCGCCAAAGCTATTTTAAAGATACGGCTTTTGATAAGTCTTGAAAATTCGGAAGATATAATATTAATCACTTTTAACACCCGACCTTAAGTCTCTTTTTGTGAAAAGAAGAATTCCTGCTGCTGTCAGCAAGGATACGATGCCGATATCACACAGAATAAATTTGAATCCTCTTTTCGGGAAATAACTGTCATTGAGCGCGAGTCCCTGGGTATAGGGGAGAGCGTCGTCGATAAAAAGCATTATGTTTTTTATCGTTCCGCTGAGTGCTTCGCCTCTCAGACTTTCTTCTTTTTCATAGATATCCACTATGCTGTCGTTTCCGTCATATATCATGTCATAGGATACCGGCATAACTTTTGCGCTTACTATTTCTCCCCAGGAGGAAATAGCTATCGCAGCCACCAAACAGATAATGACAGAACGTGGTTTGGATTGAGCGATCATCACTATGAAGGTAAACAGCGCGCAGAAAACAGCGATAAGAAAAATCACTACAATAAAAGCCCTTATCACAACTCCCCAATCGGAGATGAAATAAAAATAAATCGTTCCTTCTTCGTACGACATGCTGTCGTGGTTAAAAACTTCCTCGGCGGTTGTGATCACGCGCTTAAGATAGAGAGGGGAAATGATCCAAAAACAAATGAATTGGATCAGCATATTCAAAACAACAGATGAAAAATATATGATAATTCCGCCCAAATAACAAGCCGCAAAATAAGCAAGATAGATCGAAGGTCTTGAATGTCCCGAAATTATCTTGTTGCTTATCGTTGAATTACTGAATTCATACCCTACAAAAATACTTATCATAACGGCTGAGATGAAGCCTAACGGTGCTGTTAAAAAGAAGCAGTACTGAAAACCGTACCCATAAAAGCATAATCCGGTTTCACCTCCGGAAGGGGAACTGTAACGCTGGGAGATCTTCATTATCGTTTCGTAGACAGGAAAAGAAACAGAGACAACTGACGCGGCGATCAAGGCTATCTTGAAGATCCGGCTTTTAAAAAGTCTGGAAAATTCGGAAGATATAATATTACTCACTTTTAACACCCGACTTTAAGTCTCTTTTCGTGAAAAGAAGGACTCCTGCTGCCGTAAGTAATGACACGATGCCAATATCACACAAAATAAATTTGAAGCCTCTTTTTGGGAAATAGTCGTCATTGAGCGCGAGTCCCTGGGTATAGGGGAGAGCGTCGTCGATGAAAAGCGTAATGGCTTTGTCCGCTCCGCTGAGTGCTTCGCCTCTCAGACTTTCTTCTTTTTCGTAGATATCCACTATGCTGTCGTTTCCGTCATATATCATGTCGTAAGATACCGGCATAACTTTTGAGCTTACCATTTCTCCCCAGGAGGAAATAGCTATCGCAGCCACCAAACAGATAATGACAGCACGCGGTTTTGATTGAGCGATCATCGCTATGAAGGTAAACAGCGCGCAGAAAACAGCGACAAGAAAGATCACTACAATAAAATCCCTTATCACAACTCCCCAATCGGTGTCGAAATAAAAATAAAGCGTTCCTGCTTCGTACGACATACTGTCGTGGTTAAAAACTTTCTCGGCTGTTGTGATCTCGTGCTTCGGATAGAGAAGGGAAATGATCCAAAAACAAATGAACTGGATCAGCATATTCAAAACAACAGATGAAAAATAGATGATAATTCCACCCAAATAACATGCCGCAAAATAAGCAAGATAGATCGAAGGTCTTGAATGTCCCGAAATTATCTTGTTGCTTATCGTTGAATTACTGAATTCATGCCCTACAAAAATGCTTATCATAACGGCTAAGATGAAGCCTAACGGCGCTGTTACAAAGAAGCAGTACTGAAAACCGTACTCATAAAAGCTTGATCCGACCTCCATTCCGGAAGGGGCACTGCTGCGCCATGAGATCTCCAATATCATTTCGTAGATAGGAAAAGAAACAGAGACAACTGCCGCAGCGATCAAGGCTATCTTGAAGATCCGGCTTTTAAAAAGTCTGGAAAATTCCGCTGATATAATATTATTCATGTTTGCCACCAACTCCTAAGTCTTTTTTCTTAAAGATCAAATATCCGACAGTAATGTTCAAAGATGTCATAATAAGGTCGTAGAGAGGGAAAAAGTTTGCGTTTGAGGGGATCCTGTCGCTGTAGATAGGAAGCAGCGCGGACGTCTGATTGTAGGGAAGAATGTTGTCAAGAGCCATCAGAAACGTCTTTTTGGGTCCGCTTAGATTCGAACCTCTTTCGGGCATTGTGTACGTTATCGCCTGATCGGCGGTTTCGGAAGTGTCATAGTCAAATGTCAGCGGAGGAGTGAGCTGAGCGTCGACTACGCTGCCCCATGCAGTGAGCGCGATCGCTGCGACAAGCGAAATAATGACGGTTCTTGATTTTGAACGGAGGATCATTGCGATCATAAGGAACAGTGAAGAGAAAACAGCCGTGATGCACAGTCCGATCAGGATACCTTTTATTATATCGCTCCATATAACCTCGAAAACAACAAAGGTTCTGCTGCTCTCATTAATGTCAGTGATGGGGTGACTTCTTGCGTATGAGATGAGCTCATTACTATTTTGAAAGTATATGATCTCTTCGGAGGTGTTTTTAACGACAGCCATGCTTATCAGCTCGAAAACTGCGTATGAGATCAGGTATGTAAGCTCCATCATTACTCCCGAAAACAAACACACTATAAGATATCCGAAGTATACCTCCGCTCTTGAATGTCCGGAGGAGATCTTGTTTTCGATCGTTCCGTCTCCGAATTCCCGACCTATGAAAAGGCTTATCACGACTGCCGAAGCGAACGGCATGGGAAGAAGAGACAGTGTGTATCCGTAGCTGATCGCAGGCGAGTAGATCAGTCCCGCGCGAAGATAATTGCTCAGTTCGTTGACAAATACGAAATAAGCGGCGCAAAGCACAAAGAAGATCAAGGATATTCGGAATGCTTTGTTTTTCAGAATTCTCGGGAACTCTGAGTGGATTATATTACTCATGCTTGCCACCCCCGATAAGCGACATATAGAAGCTTTCAAGACTTTCGTCGTGGTTTTCCATTGAGATGACTTCGCAGTTTTCCTCCGCAAGCAATGAAGCAAGCTGAGTGAAATTCGGTTTTGCGTAAACGTCGGCAGTCGTTTCGTCAAGTATTTTATATTCTATTTCCATATTGTCGAGGACTCTTGCGAGAGATTGGGTGTTTGTGACCGTCATGCGCACGCATTTTTTGCATGCCGCTTCAAGTTCCTCTGCGCTCATTTCCTTGACGATTCGTCCGCGGTCGATGAATCCGTAGTGAGTTGCAAGCTTTGAAAGCTCGTCGAGAATGTGGCTTGAAATGAGGACCGTGATCTGACGTTCGTGATTAAGCTTAAGGATAAGCTCACGGATCTCAATGATTCCCTGAGGGTCAAGACCGTTGATCGGTTCGTCAAGAACGAGAAAATCGGGATCTCCGCAGAGTGCGACCGCAATTCCGAGACGCTGACGCATTCCGAGAGAGAACTTTGAAGCGTGCTTCTTTCCGGTGTCATCAAGTCCGACCAGTTTGAGAATTTCGTCTATCCCGTCGAAGCTCGGAAGTCCGAGAACACGATACTGCTGTTTGAGGTTGTCTTTTGCGGTCATATCAAGATATATCGCCGGAGTCTCAACGACAGCGCCCATTCTTCTGCGTGATTTGTTGATGGCTTTGTCGGTGTTTTTCACTCCGTAGATCTCGAATTCGCCTCTTGTGGGGAATTGAAGACCGCAGATGAGTCTTATCGTTGTTGTTTTTCCCGAGCCGTTCTTTCCGACGAAGCCGTAGATCGAACCTTTGGGAACGTTCATTGTCAGACCGTTGAGCGCGCTGAAATCTTTGTAAGTTTTATATACATTGTTTGTTTGAAGTACGTATTCCATAGTGAAACCTCCGTTGTTTTTCTCTGTTATTTATTTGTTATTATTCTATCATATAAAAGTCAAGGAATCGGTCAAGGAAGAGTCAAGATTTCGTCAAGATTTCATTTTGAATCCGATCCCGTAGACTGCCTCGATGTAGTCTGTGCCGCCTGCCGACTGAAGCTTTCGTCTGATGTTGCTGATGTGCTGTTTGAGCGACCGTTCGGTGCAGTCGGGCGTATCCTCGCTTATCTTTTCAAGAATAGTTGTTTTTCCGACGGGACGTTTGGGGTCTTTCATGAGAAGCTTTAAGATAGCCGCTTCCGTTCGGGTAAGTCTGATCTCGCTGCCGTTTATTTCGGCGGTGTGTGTGTCGGTGTTTAATCTGAGATCTTTGAATTTCAGTTCCCGTGAATCATTGTTTTTATTGTTCGTTCTGAGCCTGACCGTGATCCTCGCGAGAAGCTCGTTCATATCAAAAGGTTTGGTGACATAGTCTACGGCTCCCGAAAGGAGCAGATTGACCTTGCTTTCGACATCCGCTTTTGCGCTTACAACAATGACGGGGATATCGTTGATGAGCGGAAGGAGCTGATCTCCGCTAAGCCCCGGAAGCATGAGATCAAGGAGGATAAGATCCGGTTTTTGACTTTTGAGAATGAGAAGCGCTTCCGTTCCGGAAAAAGCTCTTGAAACGGTGTAGCCTTCACTTTTAAGCGTTTCTTCGAGAAGATCGGATATGTGAATATCGTCCTCGACGATGAGAATATGAGCCATTTGAAAGCTCCTTTCATGGGGAATATTTAACGTTGTTTATATTATAGCAAAAGTAACATAATCATGTCAAGAAATATAGAAATATTGTCAAAACAGCGCGTTGTGGAATGTAATCTTTTTTGTGATTATTTGACAAATTAAAGTGTGAAAGTTTTACTTGAACCGCATAGAAAAATATGTTAATATAATATATATTATAATTTTCTGTCCGCAGGTCAATGGCTCTGCAAAGCCCCGAAATTATAATTCTGTAATATGCGGACGGTGAATTTATGATTTTTTCGGGTTGATATTATCCGAAATCAATACAAAAAATGAAAGGATCTGAAAAAATGAAAGAAATCCGCAAAAAAATTATTTCTGCAGCTTTGGCTTCGTTAATGGCAGTTTCGTGCGTCGGTGCGTCCCTGTCTTCCGACGCGGCGGAGATCGAGGACAAACCGTCAAAAACCGTAGGAACGATAAAGTTTGATTCCGGAGATTGGCATTCTTCAAAAATGCTTTTCTACATTTGGGACTCAAATGGCAAGCATGCGACAAAGAACGGCTGGGTCGACGCAGATCCGTGGGGATCACCCAAGAAGTTGGGCGGAACTGCCGTTGAGGGAGAGGAAGGCGTCTTCGAGTCTTTTGAATTTGAGATGGAGGAGGACACGGACTATTTCGTGATTTTTCATGATCCCGATCACGGTCAGACTTTTGACTGCTGCATGGATTCTACATGTTTTGGTCTTGCCGCATATATGACCGGAAATGTTCTTGAAAATCCCGAAGACTCCGAAAAGACATGTATCGAAGCAGTTTTCCCGAACGGAATGGGACCGGCTCTCACAATTACATCATCGGGCAATATTATCGGAAGTTATGTTTCACCGCGTGTCGATCGTGCTGATAAAGTTGCAAGATGGATCTTGCGCTACCTCGGAACGAAAGAAAAGCTCACCGGAAGTGATGTCGTGACCACGGAAACGGTTGCAAGAGCTATCGAAGCTTTCGAAACGACCGCCGATGATGTGTGGGCAGCTTATAAGAATCATTCCGACGATCCCAAATATAACGCAGAAGCTGCTTTTGCGGTTCTTTTCCCGGGGCAGTCTTATGATCCCGGGGAAGATTCCGATGACGATTCGAGAGAACCTGCCGATGATCCGGCGAAAGATTCCGACTCTTCCGATGTTGACGAAGAGGCAAGATATATCTCTGAGATCGGTCTTCAAAGAGGCGAAAGTGAGGGAAACAATGTTGACGGAGTTGGTTATATTGTGTCCCAGACCCTTATTTGCACTATCCAAGTTAAGGGGAAATTCGACAGTCCTTCCGAGGAATCGGATTTTGCCGCATCGGAATTCAAGAAGATCGTATGGGAATTTGACGCCCCCGATTGTGCCGAGATCACAGGCTTCACCGATCTTGAATTGGTAAATGTTACCGATGAAGGCAGCGGTTATAGATGTGAGGTAAATATAAAGCCGTTAAAGGCGGGAAAATGTTATTTAAACGTAAGTTACAGTTATACTTTGGGAAATGAAGGTCATGGAATTAACAGTGTTATGATGTTTAATTGGGATCATGTTGCCGCGGAACTTGACGACCCGGGATCGTCGGATACTGACGAAGAGACAAGATATATTTCAAAAATATATCTTGAAGACATCGGCGGTGTTAGACAGGTTGTTGATGGAGTTACTTATCTGGGAGACCAAGCTCTTAAGTGTTCGATCATGGTTCACGGAAATTTTGAAAGTGATTCCGAAGAATTTGCTTTTGCCGCATCGGCGTTTAAAGAAATCGAATGGAAGTTTGACGACCCCGAATGTGGGAAAATTAATTACTTCACCGATCTTGAATCGGGAGAGATGACCGATGAGGGAAGAGCTTATAATTGTGAAATACATATAACGCCTTTAAAGTCGGGAACTCACAATTTTTCCGGAGTTTACAAATATACTTTAGGTGATAAAGAAACCGAATCAGGCGCAAAAATACTTTTGAAATGGGATCATGTTTCAGCGGAACTTGACGACCCGCAGCCGTCTGTGGATATGCTCGGCGATGTTGACGGCGACGGCGAGATCACCGCAAATGACGCGATCATGGCTTTGCGTATGTCCATTGGCGCGGAAAAATATGATTATAAAATGCAGGCTATCGCAGACGTTGACGGCGACGAAGAAATCACCGCAAACGACGCGATCATAATTCTCCGCGCAAGCATAGGCATTGATAATTTAGGCGCTTGACCGATTATGTAATACAAAATAATTGCAGAGTACAAAGGACTTCGGGGGGAACTCAGTTTCTCCCGAAGTTTTGATTGTTATGATTTTTAATTGACCGGTTGACGACGTGATAAATAATTATTGTGCTTCCCTTAGCTATTTGAGACAAATTATTTGGAAACGAATTCCGACGCAGGCAGTAAAATAACTCAACTCAAAAAGTCGGTGTGCGTTATGCCTGTCGAGGTCTTCCTAAAATTATTATGCTGTTAACAAATTTGATTTTCCATTGTGATAAAATAATACAAAAAGCGATAAATGATATCCGATGAAAACATGATCCGAAGAAGGTTTAACTATGAAAATATTGTTTTTGTGTTCGGGCAATACATGCCGCAGTCCCATGGCGGAATATCTATTCAGGAAAATATGCAGTGAAAGAAATATAAACGCCGAATGCCGAAGCGCAGGTATCGCCACCTTTACGGGTGCTCCCGCGAGTGATAATTCCGTTGAGGTGATGAAGGAGATCGGAATAGATCTTTCAAATTTCAGATCTTCGAGAATAAACGCACTGAATCTTGACGAATTTGATCTTTTCGTTCCGATGACCTACTCTCACGCGCTGGGTCTTCTCACAATGGGAGTTGAAAAGAAAAAGATATATCTTTTTGACAAAGACGTTACCGACCCTTACGGCGGAGACATCGGAGTTTACAGAGAGACAAGAGACGAGATCGCGGAAAATCTCGTGAAGCTTGCCGATTTTATAAAAAATAACTATTGATCGGACGTTGTTTTGTTGCCGGAAACGGAGTGAATAATGTATAATTCTGAATTGATCTTGGAAAAAATGAAAGCGGAGCATATTCCTGACTTGATTGAGATCGAGAATAAATGTTTCTCAAAACCTTGGACATACGATGGATTCAAAGCCGAGCTTGAAAACGAAACAGCCAACTTTTTCACGGCGATCAAAGATAACCGTATTGTGGGGTACGTTGGATTTCACGTGATCCTCGACGAAGGTTACATCGCGAACATCGCCGTTTCTCCCGAATTTCGCCGAAACGGAACAGGTTCCGCTCTTCTGGGTCATGCGGTGAAGATATCGCGCGAAAAAAATCTTGCGTTTCTTTCTCTCGAGGTCAGAAAATCCAATGAAAATGCAATTCGGCTTTACAGAAAATTCGGTTTTGATATTGTCGGTGAACGGAAAAATTTTTATTCCGCGCCGACCGAAAACGGTTATATAATGACTCTGACTTTTAACCGGTAAATTTTCCACTGATATATAATACTGTTAAGGCAATACCGCACAGAGATTGTGCCGAAGATGTGCAGCAGATTTTTTTGTCAGAGTGCATAAAACTACCGTCAGGCGGTCTTTGTGCGGTGTTGCCTTAAATATAAATCGAAAGAGGTTATCACATGGACAATGCTGTCAATAACGAAAAAATAAAAATATTGTCTATAGAAAGCTCATGTGACGAAACGGCTGCGGCAGTTGTTGAAAACGGAAGAAGAGTTCTTTCAAATATTGTCATTTCACAGATCGATGAGCATAAGCTTTACGGAGGAGTCGTTCCGGAAATAGCGTCAAGACGTCATGCCGAGGCGATCACGGGAGTAGTGTCCGAAGCCTTGGAGCAGTCCGGGACGAAGCTGTCCGAGCTTGACGCGATAGCCGTGACATGCGCTCCGGGATTGATAGGAGCGCTGCTGGTCGGAGTGAATTTTGCGAAAGGACTGTCTTATGCTTCGGGGCTTCCTCTCGTTCCTGTTCATCATCTTCGCGCTCATATCGCGGCAAATTATATCACCAACCCGGACTTGAAGCCGCCGTTTTTGTGTCTTGTAGTGTCCGGCGGTCACAGTCACATTGTTGAAGTGAAAGATTATACATTAATGAATATAATCGGAAAAACGCGCGATGACGCGGCAGGAGAGGTCTTTGACAAGGTCGCGCGAACGATGGGAATGCCCTATCCGGGTGGTATCAATCTCGACCGAATTGCCGAAAACGGTGATGAAAACGCCTATAAGCTTCCGCGCCCGAAGGTTGCCGATTCTCCCTATGATTTCAGTTTTTCGGGGCTGAAAACCGCAGCAATTAACATTATTCATAACGCGTCACAAAAAGGAGAAAACGTGAATGTCGAAGATCTTTCGGCGTCATTCCGCAATGCGGTTGTGGGCTGTTTGGTCGATAATTTTTTAAAGGCAGCTCATGATCTCGGTTACAAAAATCTTGTGATCGCAGGAGGTGTTTCCGCAAATTCTCTTCTTAGAAAACGTCTTTCGGCAGAGTGTGAAAAACTCGGATATAGCCTCTGTATGCCCGAGCTTAAATATTGCGGAGACAACGGCGCTATGGTAGGCGCACAGGCTTACTACGAATTTAAAAAAGGCCGCATAGCCCCCCTCGACCTCAACGCTTCCGCCACCATGCCCATTTCTTTTTTTAATACGTGAAGAGAGTTATAGAGTTACATTAATTCGTGAACCCGACCGAAAGCTGACTTTTTACGGTAAGTTCTTGACCAACTTTGTTGATGATCTCGAATTGTTTTCAAAGAGTTTATTGATAAACCCGTTTTACCTTCTTTTTAAACACGTGCAGATA